>JAFTEI010000241.1 GCA_017453965.1 Lachnospiraceae bacterium | reverse complement strand
TTTCTGACCCTCTTCACACGTCCGCCCGTCATGGTGTTGAGCCCCGTATCCACCAGTGTCACCTTCCAAGGCTCCGAATGGTTATTATGTATCTGGCACGAATTGTTGGCGAGGTCGAAGGTCACATCCGACGAATACAGATAGTAGTCGGCAAAATATTCCTTGACCACATGCTGCTTGTAGCCGAGACAGATGATGAACTCGTTAAAGCCGTAGTGGGAATATTCCTTCATTATATGCCACAAAATAGGCTTCTCACCTATCTCTATCATGGGCTTTGGCTTTAAATGACTCTCCTCGGAGATTCTGGTCCCCAGTCCTCCGGCCAGTATAACTACCTTCATGCCTTATCCACCCGGTTATCTATCGGCGCCCGCCCGATGCTGTCGTAGACGAGGCCCTTTACCTTTTTCATATCCTCTGTTTTAAAGCAGTTCCTTCCATCTATTATCACCGCATGCCTCATGAGCTCGACAAACCTGGCCGGCTCGAAGGCCTTTACATCCGCCCACTCTGTAAAGATGAAGCAGATATCGGTGTCCTTCAGGGTCTCCTCTATGGTCTCGCAGTAGGTTATGTCCCCGCCCTCTCTTTTCTTAAAGTTCTCGGTCCCCACCGGGTCCCAGGCCTTTACCCTTGCCCCGTCATCCAAAAGTACGGGTATCGTCACAAGGGAGGGGGCCTCTCTCAGGTCGTCGGTATCGGGCTTGAAGGTGAGCCCCAGCACCGCCACATCCAGCCCCTTAAGGGAGGGATAGTACCTGGCGGCCTTCTTTACCGGCAGGAGCTTCTGATTTTCGTTGACCTCGATGGCTGCCTTGACGGTCTTTATCTCGTGGTCGTTAAATCGTGCAAGCCAGCTCAGGGCCTTGGTATCCTGGGGGACGCAGGAGCCGCCGTAGCCTATTCCCGCGTGCAGGAACCTGTCTCCGATACGCTTGTCGTAGCTCATGCCCTTTGCCACATCCTCCACGTCGGCGCCTATCGCCTCACAGAGATTGGCTATCTCGTTTATATATGAGATCTTCAATGCCAGGAAGTCGTTGGAGGCATATTTTATCATCTCGGCGCTCCTGCGGTTCGTGACCACCATGGGAGCGTCGAAGCTCTTATACATCTCCTTTAAGACCTTCTCGGAGAATTCATCCTCCACGCCGATAACTATCCTCGAGGCATGAAGGGTATCCCTGACCGCTGTTCCCTGGGCCAGGAATTCAGGGTTGGAAGCCAGATGCACCTTGAGTCTTCCCGCCAGCCTTTCGTTTAAATATTCCTCCACCTTGTCATTCGTCCCTATTGGCACGGTGGACTTTATAACGATAACGCATTCCTTTTCGATACTGTCCGCAATCTGGTCCGCAACGGCATATACATAGCTTAAATTTGCGGAGCCGTCCCGCTTTTCCGGAGTTCCGACTCCGATGATTATTACCTCCGCTTTCGCATACGCCCTGGCATAATCTGTTGTATACTCTATATGATCCTTGTTTTTGAGCATAAGCTCCTCAAGGCCCGGCTCATAGATGGGCGATCTGCCGGATCTCATGGTCTCTATCTTTTTTTCATCCACGTCCACACAGGTTACGTCGTGACCGTTCTCGGCAAGACAAACTCCTGTCACCAGTCCTACATAGCCCGTACCTGCAACCGCAATACGCATAGTTTCCCTCCAGAAATGTTTTTCTTCTACAGCTTATCGGTATATTGTATAATATTTTCTGATTTATCTCAACATATTGTTGACCCGGCTTTGACCCCCGGCTTTGACACTGCCGATACATATGTTGTATAGTAAGGAACTGTAGCGAAATATGTTTCAGATAATTATTTTCATTTTCAGAGGAGTGCGTCCATGAGCAGGGATGAGGTCAGGGAAAGATTAGAGAAGGTTTTCAGAGAGGTTTTTGACGACGAGACCATCGTTATCACCGATGACACCAGCGCGGAGGATATCGACGCCTGGGATTCCCTTACCCATGTGGAGCTCATAGTGGCCGTGGAGGAGGAATTCGAAATGAAGCTCTCCGCCAGGGAGATAGTCCGCCTTAAGAACGTTGGGGAATTTATCAACCTTATCCACGAAAAAGCCGGAGCCTGAGTATGAGCTTTACCTCTATCTGGTTTCCCTTTTTTTGCGCCTTAAGCATAGCAGCGTATTTCCTGGTCCCGGTCAGGTACCAGTGGAAGACCCTGCTCATAATAAGTCTCGTATTTTATTCCCTTGCAAACCCGGTATATCTGCCGTTTCTGCTGATCTCCATAATAACAACACATTATTTTATGCTCAAGGGCACCGGAAAGGGCCTCGCCGCGACCCTCATCATCAACCTCGGGCTGTTGGTGTATTTCAGATATAACCTCATTCCAGGCTTTAATTCCCTGATAGTGCCCTTAGGGATATCCTTCTATACCTTTATGACCCTGGGCTATGCCCTGGATGTCTATAACGGAGTCATAAAGCCTGAGCGCAATATTTTCAAATACGCCCTCTTTATCTCGTATTTTCCGCAGATAACCCAGGGACCCATCGGCACCTGGGAGGCCATGGGGCGCCAGCTTATCGAGCCTCATTACTTCGACGCCGAGCGGCTGAAGCGCGGGGGCTACCGGATACTCATCGGCTACTTTAAAAAGCTCGTGATCGCCGGGAGACTCATGTTCTACGTGGATACAGTCTTTTCTTCTCCCGGCTCCTACGGCGCCCTGACGCTGTGCACCGCCGTATTTTTCTACGCCATAGAGCTCTATGCCGACTTTTCGGGCTATATGGACATCGCAGCAGGGCTTTCTGAAATACTCGGTATCAGACTCTCCGAGAATTTCCTGCGCCCCTATTTTTCACGTACCATACCCGAATACTGGCGACGCTGGCATATAACCCTAAACGAATGGTTCAGGGACCATCTCTTCGTACCGCTTATGGCCACCGAATTTAACCGCAGCTTTTCCGACGGCTTGAAGAAGGTGCTGCCGAAGGCAAAGACGGCTGCCCTGCGGACGATGCTGCCGCTCTTCGTAGTCTGGCTGACCACCGGCATATGGCACGGCGCGGCCTGGACGTATCTCGGCTGGGGGCTGTATTACGCTGTCATAATGATGGCCTCCACCGGAAGCGCCGGAATTATGAAGCGTGTGAGGAAAAAGCTCAAATGGAACGCCAAAAACCGATTTATCATTATTTTCCAGACCCTGCGGACCTTCTTCATCGTCTGCCTGGGCTATATATTTTTCCGGGCGGAGAGCATACAGGACGCCGCACTCATCTTTAAACGGATATTTACCGGGGCCTCCTTAAGCCCGGGTGCCGTCAAGCAGTCCCTCATCCCCTTCGGGAACGGACACCAGGCGATCGCCTCCGCACTTATATTGACAGCGCTTATTTTGGGGCTATTTATCTACGAGCTTCTCGAGGAAAGGCAGGATGACCGCCTGTCCAGGCACAGGCTTTTCCTCGCGGCGGCGATGATAGCCGCCACCGGGCTTTTGGGTATCTTCGGGCAGTCCAACTTTTTGTACCAGGCGTTTTAGGGGGACAACATGAAAAAAGCTTTTATAAGCATAGCCGCGGGGCTGGCGGTCATTGCGGCCTTCGTCATTTTTAAAAATATATTTTCCTGCTATCTTCCCGCAAAGAACCGGGGCATACAGACCGTTATCCGCCAGGGAGACCTGGAGCTGCTCTTTCTGGGCTCCTCCACCTTTCGCTGTAATATAGATATGCCCCTTGTGGATGAGGCCTACGACGGAAGAGACTACGATATCGCCTATGCCGGGAACCAGCCCGTGGCTACGGTTCCGGAGTATGAAGAGCTACGGGCCGGAGGAAATTCCTACGGCCTCATGGTCTTCGACCTCAATCCCATGCTCCTGAGCCAGGCGGTCAAGATCTCCGACGCCAGGGTCATCTGGGACCTGACCTTCCCCTCCAAGCTCAGGCTGTGGAAGGGCATGAAGGACAGCGAGGAGACGGACTTAAGCACCTTTTATGAGTTTTTCGTGACCTCGGGGATGGACGACCTTATCACTTACCCCATAACCGAGCCTTTCTATTTGACTCGCTATTATAAAGGAGCAAAGACGGAGGAAACTCCGGCCTCTTCAAGGGAATATCTGGAAAACGAAAGCTTTGATATAAGCAAAGAAAAGGTAAATGAAAGCCAGAGAGCTGCCGTAGCAGCGCTCGTAAGAAGGTGCCGGGAGGACGGGCAGCGCTTCGTCTTTATCGAGACGCCGCACTATTACCGTCTCGCGGACGACCCCAAATACCGGCAGCTTAAGAGCGTCTTCGTCAAAACTCTTGAGGACGAGGGGGTTGACGAATATATTTTAGCCGAGGATATTGAAATGGATAACCGCAACAGCGAATTTTTCGAGGATATGACCCACTTCTCCGCCGCTGGCCGCAGAGAATATACGCGGCTGCTCTTAGAGTACCTTAAAGATCAATCTCCGTCCTCAAGCATTGACTGATAAATTTCTAATAATTCTTTTAATTCCTGATTATCAGGAGATTCTTTTAAAGCTCTTTTAATTTTGTCAATCGTAAGTCTGATAAAACCTTGAAATTGCTTATTTGTCATGCCCATAGTTTTTTACCTCCTTACAATGTAATAATAGCATTTTTGCATTATAACAGCAACCGTCAGGGGTACCGTTTCCATCATTATCCTGTTGCCGGAATCCCCGACGCCCATTCTAAGAGCGCCACCCCTTGCCCAGCAGGCGGCGATTATCGTCAGTATAAAGCAGACCCACACAAAATCCACGAAAGCCATATCCTTAACGCCGCCGCGCACCACGTCCACTGCGATCAGCACAGCTGCCAGGACCATAAAGATCCCGAAATAGCCCCAGCCGTGTCCCAGCCTGATATTCCTGTATATCGTGAGCAGATTGGACACATACCTCTCGGTATTTACCACCAGGAAGGCCGCATTTCCCAGCACCAGCACCAAAATTACCAGCAGCCTGTACCTCTCCCTGATAAACCTTATCTTGAGCACCCTGTCCCTGACAAACAGGATATAGACCATGAGCATAATGAGGCCCAGAGTTATGGCCAGGGCCTTTTTCACGTCCAGAAAGCTGTACACCGGATCGACGCCCATTCTCAAATAGAGCATGGCATAAAAGCCGCCCTGAAGGATAAAGACCGGCAGGATAAAGACCATCGCCAGCGTCCTCTTCCCTATATCCAGGGTCGACAGGCAAAGAATAAGCACCGCGCAGACCACTACCCCCTCCACCCTCAGCATCGAGAGCATGGCTGTCAAGACAAACAGCGCAAAGCCGCAGCCCCTGAGCTCTCCGGCAGACAGGCCGCCGGCTTCCAGCACGAGCACCAGTGCGACTATAATACAGAAATACTCCATAAAATACACATTGGACATGACCCATTTCGAAATAAAGATAAAGGGATAGGAGCCGGTCATAAAAAGGGCTGCCAGGACTCCCGCTGCCAGAGCTCCGGGCCTCAGCCTGTCCATATCCCCGCTGCCGCCGGCTGCCCTCTTCGCCAGACACCGGTCCGCCAGCTCCGCCGTCACCACCGCAAAGAACAGGATAAAGTCCAGGTTCATGAAGTGCTGTATCCCGAAGGTATTGTCAAAGCCATAGAGGAAGGGCAGGGTATTTAAAACTGCGCTGGTCTGCCCCACATCGGTCATAAAGGTGTCGAAATATTTAAGATAGCTTCCGGTCTTCGCCATTATCTCCGGGTAGGTGGAATAGTAATAGACCGAATCATTGTCTATCGTCACACTTAAGAGTCCGGAGCAGCAAAATACCGCCGTCGCGGCCGCCGCCAGCAGAAATATCACATAGGCCGCCGCCTCCTGCCTCCCGGGAGCCAGACGCCCGCCCTTACGCAAGGCGCAGACTGCGACCGCCACCACCGTCAGCAGCAGCGCCGCCGCCATGGAAAAGGCGTTGAAGGGTATGCCCAAAAGCAGCAGCGCAAAGCCCTCGACGCTGTATAAGGCCAGACCAAGGGGAAAGGCCAGCAGGAGCCTGAAGGCCAGACTATGCCTGAAACGGTGAAAGAGACAGTGGTTGCAGACCAGTCCCGCTGCCGCAAGCACCACTATGACCGCCGCCTGTCTTAAAAGATAGCCCCCGGTGACGTTTTTCATGCACTCCAGTAAGATCTCTGTCACCTTAAGTACCTCTTCCTTATCAAAGGGGGTCTTGTCCCCGGTAATATCTGACTTTCTACCCTTAAAGAGCTGCTCCGCTCACTCGGCATCAGATAAAGATTCTCGTTTTCATCCCAGACTGCCACAAGGGTATCCGCCTCCGAAAGTCCCTCCGTCAGCACAAAAACCTCAGGATAGCTCTCCGGTCGGTCCGGCTCCTTGTCGGCAAAATGGTGATAATACCAGTAGTACCAAAAGCCCCTGGCCTGCTGCACCTCCTCATGATTTAGCGGAAAGGAATAGCGCAGCAGATCGTTGGCTATCCCAAGGCTCGTAAACTCTTCTATTAAAGGGAGTTTCCCCTGTAATGTCTGATCAACAGCCTCTGACGAACTCCCCCGTTCCTTATCTGAGAAGGCCTCCCCGACCTCGTCCATCTGCAAAAGTGAGGTGTCCGTCTCCGTCTCACTGGCATAGGCTTTAAAATATCTGATATAGTCATTTTCGATCAGGTAATTCTTATCGAAGGGATTCCCGTGCTCCTCGTCCCGCCCGTAGGTGGAATACATATCGTAGGTCTTAAGCTCCCTGGGAAGTATTACCTTCTTGTCCCTCACAAGGGCCCTTAAAAAGAGATCCGGATATCTGCCGCCCTCATAAAAGCTCTCGTGATACATCGCCTGACTCGAGTAGTGGTAGAAGCTCTGCTCGTCAGATATATGACCTAAAGAATATATGAGATTAAATATGGCCACTGCCGCAAGGACAATACCCGCAAGCACAGCCCTCCTTCTCTTATCCATGCCTCAGTTTCCTCAAGCGCTCCCCCGCATAGCTTATGCACAGCTTCAGGCTCTCCCTTTCGGAGACCAGAAGTATCCCGGCCCCGGCCAGGCATATGAGCGTGCAAAGTATTCCATTCCCCAAAAAAGTCGCCGCAAAGGCGCATATTATGAGCAGCAGTGCCGAAAGGGCAGTCTTTTTATAGTCATAGCCCACCGGATAGAATTTCTCCGCAAATACCGAACCTATCGCAAAGTAGATGATATAGGAGATGCCTGTCGCAGCCGCGGCTCCCGCCCCTCCATACCTCGGCACAAGAAGGGCATTGCCCGTTATATTTACCGCTATCGTCACCGCCGACGCTATATTTAAATACATATTTTTCGACTTGAATTTTATCCCCTGATTGGTGATCTCAAAAAGCATGGCAAAAACCGGCATCAGCGTAAGGAAGGGGATGATCACATCCGCCCCTCTGTAGTCCGCTCCCAGCAGCAGCACTATTATACCCCTGAACAAAATGAGCCCCAGCGCCGCAAGGGCACACAAAAGTCTGGTTATATCGAAGGCTCTTCTGAAAAAGGCCGTACATTCCTCCTGGGAGGCGTTTTCATACTTTTCCATGGCTACCGGGGACCAGAAGGCCACAAAGGTGGTCTTGAAGGTTATCAGCAGCACCATTATCTTCATCGCCGCCGAATAAACTCCCAGCTCGTCAAAGCCCGACCAGGTCCTTATGGCAACCCTGTCGCAGGAGGACAGGAGCCACTCCATCAGCAACACCAGCACATAGGGAGCTCCGTAGCGAAGGAGTTCTCCCAGCGTATAGTTTACATAACCCGATGCTTCTCCATCAACCACGGGCCCCAGTGCCTCCTCACCCTGCACTACGGCAGCTCCCTGGCCCGCTTTCCTCCGCTTGAGGGCGTATCTTATCATCAAAAAGGCCGTGGTAGTTCCCCAGGACAGGGTCATGGCGTAGAGCACAACCCTGAAATCATTTCCGAGCATAAAGGCAAAGCCCAGGATCAGCCCTATATTTATAAGCTTCTGGGCGATATTGATATTGGAGTACAGCCGGCCGTTCTGCTGCATTCTCACGTCCAGAAAAAAGTACCTTTCAAACACGCAGATAAGCGTATAGCCGGCCACCAGCGCGGTCACATCGAAATGCCTCCCACCGGTTCCGATGCCGAAAAGATAGTCATTCACCCTGTCTGCAAAAATCAGATAGACCGCGATGAGCACCGCCACTATGGAGAGGGACAGCCCGAGGCACTGCTTTAAGAGCCTCCCCCTGTCGATACCGTGCTTATAGTAATAGCGGATGTAGGCCTGGTCCATACCTAAGATGGCAAAGATATATATGACCGAGACCGCCGTTTCAAACATACCCGTCCGTCCGTATTCATCGGTGGTCATAAGCCTCGTCACCAGCGGGGTCTGGATAAAGCCCAGCAGCAGCACTATGAAATTCCCGTAAAAATAGCTTAAGAAACCGCTTACGGCATTTCCCTTATTCTTTTTACCGTCACTCGAGTTTGGCATATATCTCTTTATGTCTGCTTATATATCTGTCCGGGGTGAAATTCTCCCTGTAGCGCCTGAGGAAATACGACTGGGCCTCCCTCAATGCCTCCTTATCCCTGGTAAAAAGAGCGCACAGCTCCACGGCCTTTCCTATATTGTCCTTGGAATAAATATATCTGTCGTCCCCTATGACCTCCGGCAGTCCCCCTACTCCGGTGGCAATAACGGCGCAGCCCCGGCTCATGGCCTCCACCGCGGCCTTGCCGAAGGATTCAAAGCGGCTGGTCATTATGAACATATCCAGCCCGTAGTAATAATCGCTCATCTCGCTCTGGCTCAATTCCTCGCGGTAAATGAGCCCGTCCTGGCCTATGCAGTCAGTGATGCCTTTTTTCAGCGCCGCTGCCTGCTCGGCATCACCCTTCTCATACATGGAGAGCACCAGGTCCACCTTAAATTCCAGCCCTGCCTCGTGAAGGGCCCTCACCAGCACGGGAACGAATTCCCAGTCCTTCTCTACGCATATCCTCCCGGCAAAGCCGATGGTAAACTCTCCGTCCTTTTTCCGCCTGCCCTCGTCGTAGTCTGAAAACACATCGCCTATGGTATTGTGTATGGTCTCTATCGGGCGCACACTGCTGTTTTCCTCCCACAGCCCGGCATTGCGCTCCGTGGTCGTGACCAGCATGGAGGAGGCCTTAAGCACCGGCATCATAAAGATCCGGCTTCTCAAGCGATAGCCGAAGTACATCCCCCTGTCGGTGTATATGTATTTTATGTTTTTAAAGGAATGTCTTATAAAGCCATAGGTTATGAGGGATTCCGACATCTCGATATGTATGAGGTCCGGCGCCTCCTCTTTAATTATCCGCTTAAAGGCTCCTATCCTTATGAGCAGGTTTTTTATGCGCGACTCTCCCATGGGGTAGGTGACCACGCGAAACTTAAACCTGCGCTCCCGGTTCATAAGGTCCGGACAGACCACCACCGGCTCGTAGGCTGCATCCTCCGCCAGCGCATCACATACGGCTATCGTGGAAAGCTGCGCCCCTCCCGGCAGGTCTATGGGATATTCCATTAAATACAGTATCTTCTTCGCCCTCATTACCCTTTAAACCAGTTATCCTTTATATCCTCACATCTGCTTAAGGGTCCCTTCTCAAACTCGGGGGGCTCACCCTTAAGCAGGCCCTCCGCCAGCTCTATAGTCCTCTCCGCCGCCACGTTGGGATTCCAGTAGCGCCTCATATTGTCGTAGGCCGCATGTCCCAGCTGTATGACCCTTTCGGGCTTTCGCAGCAGCTCCTCCAGGGCTCCGGTAAGGCTTGCAACGCTCCCGCTCTTAAAGATGAGGCCGTCATAGCCCTGGTCTATCAAAAAGGGCGTCGCTCCAGCCGCGTGAGAGGCGATGACAGCGCAGCCCGAGGAAAGGCCCTCGTATATGACTGAGCCCCAGCCCTCCAGCTTATTGCTGGTCATGACAAAAATATTGGCCTCGCGCATGGCCTGTCTGGTCTCTTCGGGGCTTAGATAGCCCGGAAATTCCGTCCTGTCAGAGAGCCCCAGGGAGCTTACCAAGCTCTTAAGCTTGGCCTCCTCCTCGCCGCCTCCCACCAGGCTTATCCTGAAATCCAGCCCCTTTGCGGCGCAGTTGGCGGCAGCCCTGATAAAGAGGTCTGCGCGCTTGAGCTTCAAAAACCTGCCCGTCCACAGTACCCTTACCGGTCTGTTCCTCTCCTTGAGCTTCATTAGCTCATCAAAGCTCTTTATCTCTCCGAAGGGGAAGTACCCGAATTTATAACACTTGTCAATATACGAATGCAGAAAGCGGTAGTCAGAGGAGCAATACGCTCCCGCTGCCAGGATGTAGAGCTGCTTGTTCCTGTTTTTATAATGGTTTACATAAAATTTCTTAGCCAGTCTTGGGATGAGCACCTTTACCCTGCCCTCCTTTAGCGGCCGCTCTGAATACCTGAAGGTCAGCCTGTCCTGCTCCAGACGCTTTCTGATAAGGACCTCCGGCGCGGTCCCCATTATAACCAGGTCGCTTTCCAGCGCCAGCTCATAGGCCCTGTCCAGATTCTTTTTGGAAATATAGGTCTTCAAAACGTAGGAGGGCACAGTCTCCCCACCCCAGCCCATCTGCGACCGGAATTCCTCTATAGGCTCCGTCTCCACAAAGGTAAAGCCCTGTCCCAGCCGCGAGTAAAACGCGTCGCACAGTGCTTTCTGATGATGATTAAAATAATTGGAATAAAAGGTAAGCTTCATTTTTTTGTTTATGCCAGTATATATTTTATTATTTCAAAAGCCGCGCATTCAAAGATATACAGGCGGCTGTAGCCGTTGTTTCTGTAGATCCTGTAGCGCCTCATTATCCTTGTCCACACTTCCTTCAACGGAATGCGGGAGCTGACTCCCCCCATCGTAAAATTGGCGAGGACTTCGTTTATGACGCAGATCTTCATTCCGGAGCGTTTCACCTTGAAATAAAAGTCCATGTCGTCACTGATGTTTTCGCACTTATATTTAAACCTGTCGTAGACCCTCCGCCTGACAAACTGGGTGGGATGGTTCCAGTCCCGGCTAGTGGTGTAGCGCCTGACCCTCGCTTTCTTGATAAAGGTGCTGCCGTTTCGCATGTGCATCCTTATATCCGCAAAGCACAGGTCGTAGTGCTCCTGGTCGTACTTCTTCGCCATCTTCTCAACGGCGTCCGGCTCATACCAGTCGTCCCCGTTGATTATCCCCACCAGCTCCCCTGTGGAACGGATGATTCCCTTGTTCATCGCGTCATAGATCCCGTGGTCGCTCTCCGAAAAGATCCGGTATTCATAGCCCCTTTCCTCAAAGGCAGGCCGGTATTCCTCCGCGATCTTAAGCGTGTTGTCCGTGGACCTTCCGTCTATTATTATGTATTCGATATTGTCGTAGGTCTGTGCGAGCACCGAGTCTATCGTCCGTCCCAGTGTCTTTTCCGCATTTAGCACGACCGTGATTATACTGACCTTCAATCCTAAACCTTCTTGAATAGATTTTTATATTAAAAACCTTTAGTGGAATCCTCTGCCTTAAACAGCACAATGACTGTCCTGAAGAGGATGCGTATATCGGCCATGATGCTGAAATCCTCAATGTAGATGAGGTCCAGTATGAGCTTGTCCCTGGAGGAGGTATTGTACCGCCCCATGACCTGGGCCAGTCCCGTAAGCCCCGCCTTCATCCTGAGCCTGTACTTGAATTCCGGCAGCTCCTTCTCGTATTCGCTTACGTTTTCAAGCATCTCCGGCCTCGGCCCCACCAGGGACATATCCCCCTTTATAATATTGATAAGCTGGGGGAGCTCGTCTATCCTGTATTTTCTAAGCCACCTTCCGGCCTTCGTTATGCGCTCGTCGTTGTCGCTGGCTGAGCGGTTCTCCACATTTTCCTTCATCGTCCTGAATTTATAGATATCGAAGGTCCGCCCGTTTATGGTGGCCCTTTTCTGCTTAAATAAAACGCTGCCCCCATCCCCACTCTTTATCGCTATGGCGGCAATGAGCGAAAGGGGCGCGGTTATTATCAGGCAAAGGGCCGAGATCCCTATGTCCATGATCCTCTTTATAAACCTCTGCTCAAAGGTCATGGTGTTGAATTTCTTGGCGAGAAAGAGCACGTCGCCGAACATCATCTGATAGGCCGTCATTCCGACTATATCCGAAATATCCGGGCTCAGGTAGACGTTCCTCAAATGCTTATAGCAGTAGTTGACGAGGTCGCTGCGTTCTCCCGGGGGCACATCATAAAAAAATACCGAATTGACTCCCCTTATCCTCTCCCGGATATCCGGGGCGTCGTACCGGCAGCTATCCACGACGTCAAAGTTTCTGCTCCTTGTGGCGACGGCCTTTGAGATATCCTCCTCCTCACTGGCCCTGGAGCTAATGATAAGCACCCGCTCCGCCGGTCTGACACTGTCGTAGAGCTTTGCTCCCAGGTTGGTAAATACCAGTATGAGCCCGGTCTGTATCAGGAGGCTTAAGAAAAAATATCCGAAGGAGCTTATCTCAAACTCCCTGTTATTTGCATCATTGGTGTTCATGATAAGGAACATCACATAGGTCACGCTGTCCGTTATCAGCATGGACAGCTCGAGGGACAGAAAGATCATCCGCTGTTTCCTAACCCCGATATCGTAGCCTCCGTATATTTTAGCCAGAAAATATGTCAGCATGACGTAGGTAACGGCCATGACCACCAGCGTTCTGGAAAGATTTCTGACCTGAAAATTATCTATCCCCATCAGATAAAAGAACACCAGGGCCCCGCCCACATAGATAATGAGCTTAAATATATTCAAAAACGTAGATAAAAATCTTGAAGCCAGCCTCTTCATAAGCCGTAAATCCTTGTTATATACTCTTCAAACCTCTTCTTGGCGGCAAAATCCTCAGCCCGTCTCCGGCACAGGTCCGCCCTGTAGCTGCCGGGGTCTGAGCCCATCCTCTCAAGAGCTGCCAGAACTCCCGGTATATCTCCCACCTCGACGCCGATACCACACTCCTCATTTAAGGACTCCATGCTGCCCCCCGCCCTGTAGGTTATGACCGGGGTCCCACAGGCCAGGGCCTCTATATTCGTAGTCGGGAAGGTGTCCTCGTAGGTGAGATTTACAAACACGTCCGCCAGGGAATACCACTGAGCCATCTCGCGTGCCGAGTCCGTCTTCGGTATTGCCCTTATATTCTCCGGCAACCTCCCCCCTTTGGAAAGTCCGGGGCCTATCATCACTATGGCCGTGTCCTTGTCCATCCGCCCGGCCAGCCGGATAAAATCCTTAAGGCCCTTGCGCTCCCTCCAGGGATTTGCGACTCCAAGGAGGACCCGCTTTCCCTTAAGCCCGTATCTTTCCTTAAGAGTGCTGCTGTCCGTCTCCTTAAAGGTCTCCAGATCTATTCCCGTCGGGACTACATCGGTCTCGTACTCCCTTAAAAAGGAGTTCCCGACCTGTTCCTTAAGCCACTCCGAGGGAGTGACCAGCCTTAAATTCCTTATTCCGGTAAAGAGCCCGCGTTTGAGCTCATAGTTACTCTTCGAGGCATCCATCACAAAGGAGGCCGGATATTCTTTTTTTTGAGGGCAGTCAAAGCAGCCCCTCTTCCACTTTTCACAGCCGATGTACTGATAGTGGGTGCAGTGTCCGGTGAAGGCCCAGCAGTCGTGCAGCGTCCACACCAGTTTTTTGCCGCAGGCTTTAAGATAATCGAAGAGCACCTTATAATGCAAATAATATCCATGCACATTGTGAACATGGATAAGGGTTGGATCGAATTCCTCTATTATCTTTATGAGCCTTCTCGTTGCAGCGGCGCTGTATAGCCCGTGCCTGTCGGTTATTCGGCTCATAGCCCCGTGGAGCCTGACCGCTGCCCCTGACAGTATCCTGTAGGAATTCAGGCTCTCCGGCGCGTTGAAACGGCCATAGGCGGCCTTGGCCTCCACGCCTCTTTTTCCCAGCTCCTCCATGAGCCCGGCGATCAGTCTGCCCGTGCTGCCGACTCCCAATATGCTGTTTATATAAAAGACCTTAAAGCCATCATCCATAGCCTTACCGTGAAAAACCGCCATCACCCCAAGATGAGGTCGGTGACCCTCTGCCTGCCCTTCGTAAATTCCCGGGCCAGCTCGATATTTCTCATCTCCCGCCTGACGTTGGGAGTCTCCGCCAGCCATTGTATGGTCTTTATTATGGTTATGGCATCGGTAGTCCTGCCCAGGCCCAGATTGATAAAGCCATTCTGTATTCCGGCAAAGACATGCTCAGCCTCCCTTTCGTTCTGCGCCAGCACTATGGCCGGAACTCCCATGCTGGCCAGCTCGTAGATGGTCCTGCCCTGGCTGGTTACCGCCAGGTCCGCCCTTCTCATATAGTCGCTGACCCTCTTTACATCGTGATGCACGAAAATATTCAGTTCGGGCCTGTCGCTGACCTTGTCCTTATGTGCATAGCCTATGCCGGTTATAAAGTGAAACTCGGTGCGGGGCATCTTTTTGTGGAGTACCTCACAGATCTCGTAGAGCCTCATGGTGAGATTCGAGGGGTCCGAGCCTCCGAAGAGGATGACTATGTTCTCACACTTTTCAGAAAATTCCTTCCTGGGAGTATCCAGGAATTCATCCCTTATAAAATAATAGTCCGAGCCCTCGTAGACGTTGGAAAGCTTGTGCTCATGTCTCTCATATAGGGCATTTATCACCACGTCCGCGTAGCCTGCCCCCTCGCCCTCGTCCTCGAAATTGACGATGCGCCCGGCGTATTTCCGCTCCATCTTTACAAAGGCCTTTTGTGTATCCAGCAGGTCATTTATGACGATGTCGGGCCTGTATTCCTTTAAGACCTCTTCAAACTCCGCGTCGTCACGCACTACCCTGTAGGGGAAGAAGGAGGCCTTGAGCTTTTCTATTCCGATATTGCTCCCGCTGTCGGTGACGAAGAGAAAGTCGTTGCCTATGAGGGTATGGGCCAGGGTCAGGGTCCTGTAGATATGTCCCGTACCCAGGGGCGCCTTTCCCACTATTCTGAAAAGTATCTTCTTTCGCTTTAATATCGCTTCAGCGACTATCCAGTCCTCGTCGGTATCTATGTCCACCGCCTCCTGTCCGGAGACCTCATATATCGTTATCTTTTCCCCGATACGGGTATTCTCGCTGACAACGGAGCGCTTCGAGATTACGAAGCCCCCTGTCTCCAGGAAATTCGGAGGGAGCTTTTGCGAATTTATCCTCTCCTCGTAGTTTTTGACTATATTGCCTTCCCCGTCCTTTGTCCAGGAGAGATGGGGCTTGTTGACAGCGCTTATTACAGTGTCGTAACCGCCCTCAATAAAAAATTTGAGGGCCGCCTTTAAGGTTTCGCTCTTTAAGGTGGGTGAAGTCGCCTGCATGGTGATGACGACATCGTATTTTCCGCCCCGCCTTTCCTCCATCTTCGAGACAGCGTCATAGATTACGGGGTCTAATGTCACGTCGTCGCGGCAGAGCTCCTCCGAGCGCATTATCACCTCATCACAGTAATCATGCACTATGAGCCGCAGCTCCTCATCGTCCGTGGAGACCACCACGTCCGTGTCGTATTCCTCCTTTAGCGCCTTCGCGTTTTCCAGGGAGTACATTATAAGCGGCTTGGAACACATGAGCCGCACATTTTTTCTCGGTATCCTCTTTGAACCGCCTCTCGCGGGAATTACTGCAAGTATCTTCATATGACCTCCTCTATTAAAAGGGGGTTTTCTCCCCGGTAATATCTGACTTATAGCTCATAGCTACTCCGGTCTTTTATAAGCTGCAGCCTTTCACCGGCCGCGTCTCCTTATCCACTCAATGCCTTTCATTATATCATTTCTTCTCACTATTGCCAAAACCGCGGCAAAGCCTGCGAGCACCGCATACCTTATGACTATCCTTTCATACAACGTCCCCAGGAGCAGCCCTGCCGCTGTCGTCAGAAACAGCATTATAAAATAAGCCCCATCCGCGTAGATCCTTTTCCTCATGATAAATCTCGTGCATATAAAATGCAGGCACATGAGGCAGAAGTACCCGGCAAGGGTCGTATAGGCCGCCGCTATGTAGCCGTAGCGGGGGATAAAAAAACTGTTCAGCCCGTAGTTTATAAAGGCTGCGATTATGGAATTTACCGCAATAAGCGACGTTTTCTTGTAAAAAAGCTCGACGTTCACATAGTTTGTATAAAAATACTGGCAAAGTGTTCCGAGGGCCACCGCCGGCACCACCCACATGCATTCCCAGTAGCTTTTTGCATAGAGCAGCTTCACCGCCATAGGGGCAAAGCCTATGAAGATCAGCGTAAGGGCACAGCCTATTTCCATCATCAGTTTATTTTTGCTCTTTATCGCCTCAAGGTCCCCGTCGTAGAGCCTTTCGTTGAACCAGGGCAGCCAGGCGTTCCCCACTGCGTTGGTTATGAACATCAAGAGCGTCCCTATGGTATAGCCCGAGGTGTAGAGTCCCACATCCGAATAGGTACACATCCTCGATATCATGGAGGTATCCATCCTGGAGAGCAGTATCAGGGCAAGGCCGTGGGGTATCATCGGAAGGCCGATCTTTAAGGCATAGCTCCAGTATTCCCTTTTATAAAGTGTCCTTCCCTTTACAAGGATATTTATATAGCAAAACAGCCCCACCATAAGCATCGGCAGCACCGTCCCGAGTATCTTGGCTCCCCCCTTGTCCGCCGGTATCAGCAGGATAAAGGCTATGGACATTGTGACAGTCAGGATGGTCAGGATAAGCGAGATCGCTATATTTTCCTTATATCTGTATTCAAACCTGTATTTATATTGCAGATAGTCCACCGAAGGGTAGATGGTCAGGACCAGAAACATTGCAAAGATAATGAGCCGGCTGTAGCCCAGCCACCCCTCCGCCGGGCAAAGGAGCATTACTATCAGCAAAACGGCCGCTCCAAAGCCGCTGGAGAGGGTCTGGATCGACGACATATAGCTGTCGAACTCCTCCTTAAAGTCCAGCTTTGCGCGGCCCACGCTGTAGATGAGGCAGAGACAGGTGACCACCGTAAAGATAGTCACGTAATTATTGAAATTGTTGGCATAGCCAGTCTCGGCCGTGGTCAGGAGCCTCGTGTATATGGGGGCCGTGATTATGCCCACCGCGCGCACGAGGACATTTGAAATAACGTACCAAAAGCCCGACTGTACGGCCTTTTCCCACTGTCACCGGTCCTGACCGGAGCGCTTGCGTTTGTGTTTGCATTTGCGTTTTCATTT
>JAFTEI010000240.1 GCA_017453965.1 Lachnospiraceae bacterium | reverse complement strand
TTCATTATCTATCTCAGTATAATTAGCAGTATCCTCTGTCCAGGTATCAGGAGTTGCAGGAGTAGTACCGGTTGCCGGCGTTCCGGCTGTAAAAGTAGTTTCTGCAATTTTACTAAATGATCCTGTAGCTTCATTGAATGTCATAATCTTTTTTGCAAACACAGGCGCGCTTAATGCGGTCGCACCCCCAGGAAGCTGCACGCCAGATGATAATGTCCCCTGACCTGAAAGAAGTACTTTCTTATCGGCATCTGATAAATCATTGCCATCAGCATCTCTCAATATCGTTCGTCCATCTGAATCAAAGATATCAGTCATTTCGATGGTATATTTATGAGGAACATCAGTAATGTTGTCACCTGTTCCGGTTTGAACCGGTTTTATTGCAAACTGTGCGGTATAGCTGTATCCAAGATTATCGTAAAAGGCAAACGAAACAACCTTTCCTTTATCAGTATGTAAAGCGTCGTCATTTTTATCAATGATTCCTGTCAGGTAGGATCTCTCTGTCATCATCGGGTCGTTGACCTGATTTCTCTCACTCATGATATCCAGGGTGCGCAGCTGCGAGGTATCGATGACCACGTCGCCCATGGCATTCTCCGTCGTCCTGTATCCCATTACGTTATAACCGTTGGAGGACATGCACAGCGTCCCCTCCGCGTCCACGTTGAAAGCGCCCGCCCTTGTGTAATACTGGTTGCTTCCGTCATTTACCACGAAGAAGCTGGAACCGTTGATCTTTATATCGAAGGGGTTACCGGTCTGCTCGTTGGAGCCTCCCGTCGCGATAGAGGTTGCAATGGAACCCGTCGAAACACCGAGACCTATCTGCTTGGCGTTGATACCCGCACGTCCCGTGGCCGCATTCGCTCCGGAGGCGTTCGAGGTGGTCTGATAGAGCAGATCCTGGAAGGTCATGGAGCTGGATTTATATGCTACTGTATTTACGTTTGCTATGTTGTTACCTATTACGTCCATTCTCGTCTGGTGGGTCCTGAGACCTGCAACTCCCGAGAAAAGTGATCTCATCATAAGGCATTTCCTCCTTTAATCAAATGGGGTTTGTCCCCGGTAATATCTGACTTATAGCTCATAGCTAGTCCGATTCATAATTTTGAAAGTTATATTAATTATAAACTGTTAGTAATTATATTTGCAACTTAATTGCCGATTTGCCGCATAGCTGCATTGAGCCGAAAGCTCGATTCGCTACGCGAATATAGCTCCGTCTATATTCGAAAAGACCTGCGTCTTCGTGTCCATGGCATCCATTGCCGTAACCACCGTCCTGCTGCCGGTATTTACTATAAACGCCATATTGTCCACCATTACCAGGGAGTCGTTGATCCCCTTCTCCGACGCCTTTCCCGTGGCTTCCGTCAGCCTGTTTAGCTGCTCTGTGCTCAAGTTTATGTTCCTGTCGGAAAGCCTCTGGGAAGCATGCTTGGAAAATCTTAAGGAGGGCGCCGCCTCCTGCTCGATCTCCTTGCCCTTTAAAATATCGGCAAAGCTTTTCGTGGCATCCATGCCCTTTATATTTATATTGCCCGGGGCCCTGAGGTATTTATCCTTGACCTCGTTTATGGATAGATAAGTTCCGTTTTCTATCTTCATAACCACACCTCTTAATTTTTATACAAGGCGAAGACTGTTACTGCCCGTCCTGGTCGCTCTGAGTCGTGAGGAGGACCTCCTCTGCCGAGGTCGTATCACTTTCCTCTGCCGTTCCTGCGGTCTCACCGGTCTCCGTCGTGCCGGTGTTCTCTGAGCCCTCTTCGGTATTGGCCGTGTCAGAAGTCTGCGTCTCTTCCGTATTGGCTGTCTCAGGAGTCTGCGTCTCCTCCGTGTCGGCTGTACCTGTGCTTCCTGAGGTCTCCTCGACCTCCTCCACCGCTTCATCCTCCTCATGAGTATCCGTCGCCGCGGAAGAAGAGCCGTCTTCACCGAAGACTATTCCAAAGGACTGCATCCTCTCTATGTAATCCTTAAGCCCCGATATCTTATCGTCCGAGATAAAGCCCTTCTGGTAGGAATCCATTGCGTCGTAGGCGTTTGCCAGCTTCTCTATAGTCTCCTTGTAATCAGCCGCATTGCTGGCATTAATGGAGCCCAGTGACGGGAGGGAGGCATACATGGAATTCCAGGTATCCGCGTACTCCGTTGCGCTGGCGTAATTGTCGTCTAGCACCTGTACCACTTTGTCGATCTCGTAGAGCTCTCCGTTTACCACTACGTAGGAGCCGCTGCTCTTGGAGATGACGCTCTCCACCTTGCCGGTCACCTCAGTAGTGATACCCGTGACCGAATTGGTGGAATTGACCGTCACATTCTTTCCCACGAGGGCCTGTGCCCTGGCCATATCCGTGCTCTTGGCCATGTTCTGCATCTGCTCCAGCTCCGAGAAGGTGGCAAGCTGGGAAACATACTGTGTATTATCTGTAGGCTCAAGCGGATCCTGATACTGCATCTGCGCTACCAGGAGCTGAAGGAACTGCTCCTTGTCCACCGAGGAGTTGTCCTTTGCGTTCGCCTTCTGTTCTTCGTAGCTTGTTCCTATATTTGAAACTTCACCGTCTTTTATAATTGCGGAAACTGCCATAATTTCTTTCCTTTCTGTATCCTGCCGGCCTTTTGTCCGGATATCGTTCTCACGATCGTTCTTCCCTGCCGATACCCACTAGGCCATAAAGTCCACTCTGTTGCCGCTGAGCTTCATCATCCTTCTGGTAAGGGCCTCCGCTTCGTCCACCCCGTTTACTCCTTCGACTCCCTCGTCCTCTTCATTGGGGTTGAATAAGATCCTTCTCGTTCTGCTGCGGCTCGTGCTCCCGTTTTCCATATTCTGATTCTGCTGCTGGTCGTTCAAAAAGTTTCCTTCGAAGCCCTGCTCCTTCAAGGTGACCTCGACCTTTTCGATCTTTATGCCCTGGTCCTCGAGCTGACGTCTGAGATCAGCTACCTGGCTCTCCAGAGCCTCCTTGACCGTGGCGTTGGTCGCTTCAAATTGTGCCGTGATAGCTCCCGCCCTGGATACTATCTGCAATCCCACTCTACCCAGATTTGCGGGATTTAGCTGCATCTCCATCGACTGTGTCTCCGCCGTAACACGCAGCCTCACTGCCGACTGGATCTGATTCATTACTTCTCTTACTTCTTGATAGGTCAATACAGGATTTATATCAGATGTGCTGTTCGAATTTAAGGTCTCGTTTACGGCATTTGTGAGATTTTGCTGGAACACATTTATATGGGGCTGTCCGCCCTCATGGTGCTGCTGCTCCTGCCTGCTGCCGTCGTCGTGTCTTGTCTGCGGCGCGTCCGTTCTTTCGACCTCGACCCTTATTTCGTTTCCTTCCGGCTGTCCGTCCGGCCTGTCAACTGCCCTTGTGGCCCGATCTGCGGCTTCCGCTGGGGTCCTTACCGCTTCCTCTCTTACAGGGGTCGTTTTGTCATCCGATATTAAATTTTCCTGAGGTCCTTCAAGTTGAAATTCCTGTGTTTCTACGGGTACCTGCTCTTCAGGTACCATCTGTGCAGCCTCTACTGCTGCTTCAAATTCCTGAGGTGTCATATTGAGCTCCTGCGCTACCTGGGCTACCGTCGTCCTGACCTCTCCCATGAGCTCCTGCACCGTATTTGACAAAGCCTCGTCCGAGATTACCGCGCTTATATCCGTATCATTTACCTCTGTCACTATCTGAGGTATGGTCTGCGGATCAAGGAGATCCAGATTGGTGAGCCCCAGGGTCTCCATAACCCCTTCCAGCTCCTCGTCGGAGATATTCAGCTTCAGAACTATCTCATCCTTGATATTCTCCACTGCCGTCTCCAGCTTTTCTCCCGTCTCGGTCTTTGCTGTCCCTTCCTGCTTTGCTTCGCCCTTTACCTGAGTGTCATCTGTCTGGGTCTTATCGGCTGCGCCTTTGTCGCTGCCCTCATCCCCCTTGCTGACCTCCTTAGGCTTCGCTGCGGTATCCGTCTGGGGGCCCTGTTTTTTCACAGGCTGCCTGCTCTCGCCTGCTCCCTCCAGCTCTGAAACCACATTCGTGGACTGCTGCTTTGTCTGAATGCTGTTCATCAGGTCTCCGAAGCTCCCTGCCCCGTCCTGACCTTCCTGAACCTGTTTAGTCTGCTGCATACCCGGCATATTCCCCATTCCCTGGAGCTGCACCAGCATCTCAGCAGAACCGACATTTATTGCACCCATACATGCCTCCTTTCCGTATTTATTTATTAAAGTTCACGTGAACATAATCCGCCCACATCTTTTTTATCGGATAGTTTCGCCCATAACTTAACCCCATTATGGGAAAATTTCAGGCGGCTGTCACATTAATTTGTGCCGTTCTGGGAGGTGCTGTTGTCCGAAGCGGTATCCTCATCGGTATTTGTCTCCTCCTCGGGAAGCCCCAGAAGCGAGCCCGTATCCACAAAGTTTGTATTCACATTCTCATCGGGCTCCATTATCTTGGTCAGCTGTCCTGCCAGCTCGGGGTCCATGGCGGCCAGGACGTCGGCCCTGGCGTCCGTGCCCATCTGCCCGAGGATCTTGGCCGTAAGCTCGATATAGCCCCTCATTATCTGGGACTCAAAGATTCCCGCGCAGTCCTTCGCCTTCATGGAGGAGTAGGTCTTGGCATAGTTTTTAAGCTGCTCGTCCACCTGCTCCTGCTGGACCACCTGCTTATACAGTATCTCCGCGTTGACGGGGTCTATCTCCTCATAATACTTTTTGTATTCCTCAATGCTCGGAGCCGAATCCCCGAAGACCACCTCGTTATAATACTCGTCCCTTATCTTTTCAAAGGCCACCTGATTGTCCCGGAAGGTCTCAAGGCGGGATATCTGCTCGTTTAAATCCGCTATGGTCTGCTGAGAGTTATTTACGCTCTCCTGGGCTAAAAGCAGCTCCTCCTCGAGTATCTTTATCCTGTCGACCGCATCCTCGATGGACTTGTAGCCCGCATACTCATCGTCCTCGGCGGCCTCGTTGCTGCTGACGGTCAGGGAGTAGCCCGGGAGCACCCGGTTCAACATCGGCACGTTTTTCAGGATCGGAGTGGCTATATTGCTTCCGAAGCCGCCCACATCCAGCTTGATAAGAAGCGCAAGGATGGCCAGCCAGATAAGAACGATGACGATGGTGACCAGAATGACGGATAGTATGCCGCCTTCGTCCTCCTCCTCTTCTGTGCCCTCAGGAGAATTCTTTCCCTTTTTCTTATCCTTTTTTTCTTTTTTCTTTTTCTTCTTATCGTCCTCTTCTTTATCTTCAATAAGCTGTTGATCCGCCATGTTTCCTCCAAAAAATGAATCTGTATTAAAAGCCGATCCGGGGCGCTGACACGCCCAGCGTGTCAAAACGCGCCCGAAAAACATTCACTGAATGTTTTTCCCCGCTAAACGTTCCCCGAACGTTTAGCTCCAAATGAGTAGCTCGTCAGCTCGTCCACCATCTTGGACTCTGCGGCGTTCTCATCCTTCAGGAACTGCGCAAAGGCCTTTTCTCTCAGCTTCTCCTGAGCCTTCCTCTCCTTCATCACCTCTTCGAGCTCTGAGCGCTTCTGGTTTAAAATGCGCTCCTCTCTTAAGACCGCCTTCTCCTGGTCGGCGATCAGATATTTCATCGTAGTGATGCCCTCGGAGGCGTGCTTTAAGTCCAAAGCCCTGAGGCTCCCTTCCGACATTTCCCTTATTTCCTGCTCTATCTGCTCCTTCTGGGCGATCAGCGCATCCCTTTTTTCCTCCTCGCGATTTAAGACTGCTCTCTGGGAGGCGTAGGCCATCCGGGCCTGGGTCTCGAGCTTTTCCTTGAGGTCGAGGATATTCTGCATACGGTAAATGAATTTTGACATAGGCCGTTTTTACCTTAATTCATTAATGAACCCACGCCGAAAGCACGTCGCGAATCGACAATTTCCTAATATGCTTTCATGCGCATAACGCTATGAAGCGATCACCTGTGGAGCTGCGTTATCTTCAAAAAGACCTTTAAGCAATGCCAGCTCTTCTTCAAAGGTGAACTTCGCATTTACATCCTGCATCAAATAGTCGTTGACTGCATCTATCTTAAGTATGGCCTCGTCTATCTTCGGGTTGCTGCCCCTCTGATAGGCTCCGATATTTATAAGGTCCTCGGCCTCCCTGTAGGTGGCCAGTATGTTCTTGAGTCTCCCCGCAACTGCCTTGTGCTCCTTCGAGGCTATCTGTCCCATACACCTGGATATGCTCTGGAGCACGTCTATGGCCGGGTAGTGATTCTGGTGGGCTATCTGTCTGGAGAGCATAATGTGGCCGTCCAGAATGGAGCGGGCTGTATCGGTTATCGGCTCGTTAAAGTCGTCGCCGTCCACGAGTACAGTGTATAGTCCGGTGATTGACCCCGTTGCGCCGTTGCCCGCCCTCTCCAGGAGCTTGGGCATCTCCGCATAGACAGAGGGGGGATAACCCCTCGTAACGGGAGGCTCTCCGCTGGCCAGTCCTATCTCCCTTTGCGCCATCGAAAAACGTGTGAGGGAATCCATCATCAGCAGCACGTCCTTTCCCTGGTCCCGGAAATATTCCGCCACCGCGGTGGCCGTCTGGGCCGCCTTTTTACGGACGAGGGCCGGCTTGTCGGAGGTCGCGACTATGACTACGGAGCGCTTCATTCCCTCCTCGCCGAGGTCTCGCTCTATAAATTCCCTTACCTCCCTGCCCCGCTCTCCGATAAGGGCAATGACGTTTATCTGCGCCTGGGTATTCCTTGCGAACATACCCATAAGGGTGGATTTTCCGACGCCGGAGCCCGCAAATATACCTATTCTCTGCCCCTTGCCTATGGTCATTATGCCGTCTACCGCTTTGACTCCCAGGGGCATTATATCCTTTATTATCACCCTGTCCATCGGGTCGGGAGGTGCCTGCTCTACGGAATATTCGGTGCCGTGAACCTCCAGCCCCTCCTCAGTGGGCCTGCCGAGGCCGTCGAGGGTCTTGCCCAGAAGCTCGTCGCTAACTGTGACCATGAGGGGATGTCCCAAATTTACCACCATGCAGCCCGCACCTATTCCGTTGGTCTCCTCATAGGGCATGAGCAGGGTCTTCTGACCCTTAAAGCCCACGACCTCCGCGTGTATGGGCGGGCGCGAGCTGTCCTCCGGGATTATCTGACACATATCCGCCAGCTTTGCGTCCGGTCCGTTGGATTCTATCGTAAGTCCGACGACGTTTACCACCTTTCCGAGCTTCCGGTAAAATGTCATCCCCTTGACCCTGTTATATTTATCCATGGAAATTGTCATATTATGTAAACCTCACTGGCGCCTGAGAGCGCTGCCTCAAACAGGCCGGAAGCGGCCACTCATTCTCCCTCGCCCTCGTGACCCGAATAGGACAGGAGCCGCAGCTCCCTTTTCAGCCCCGCCAGCTGGGTCTCCAGCGAGCAGTCGAAAATGCCGGAATCCGTCTCGATAAAGCATTCATTTGGCTTCAACGTCACATCCTCGACTATCTCAGCCGAGTCGGAACCCGAGATCCCCTCCAGCAGCTCCTTTTTCTGCATCGACACAAAGCCGTAATCGTTGGCCGACACATGGATTATCATATTTCTTCCGCCCTCTATATTTTTAAGGGCATCCTGTATAAGGTAAAAGATCACCTCTTTTTGTTCGGCAAAATTGACGTGAAAAATATGCTCGTAGATCCCGGTCAGGGTGTCGATGAACATCGGCTCCAGCTCGTCCACGCGCCTCTCAAATTCCGCCTGCAGCTCCGCCTCCTCCTGAAGAAGCTGCTGCTTCATGCTCTCGACCTCGGCCATGCCCGCCTGATACCCCTCGTCGTGGCCGGCGGCCCTGCCCTCATTTCTGCCTTCCTCCACAGCCTGGGCCTTAAGCTGCTCCGCCTGGGCCTGGGCGTCCGCCAGAATTGCCTGGGCCTGGTTTTCCGCCTCCTCGATTATCGCGCTCACGTCCACCTGGGGCTCGGGCTCCGGTTCAGGCTCCGGCGGCGGAGGAGGAGCGGCATCCGCCTTTATCACGTTGCTGATGGGATTGCCCTCTTCGTCGAATTCCGCCGCACCCTCCACGAGGCTGCTGACATTTACGGCACTTAAGCCCTCGGAAAAACCGTCGGCGGAAACAGTGCCGTCCCCGCCGACTATCTTTGATAACTCCTCCAAACGCTCTGCAATTTTCTTATTGGAGTTGATGACCAGCTTATCTTCCTTGGTCTCGATAAACTGCCTCTTATAAATACTAGACAACTATCTCGTCTCCTCCGCCTCTGGAGATAACGATCTCTGCAGAGTCCTCCAGCTTTCTTATGATGTTTACTATCTTCTGCTGGGCCTCTTCCACGTCCTTCATACGAACGGGACCCATGAAGTCCATATCCTCCTTTATCATGGCCGCCAGACGGCTGGACAGGTTGTTGAAGATCGCGGTCTTGACCTGATCGTTGGCGCCCTTAAGCGCAAGGGACAGGTCGGAATTGTCCACATCCCGCAAAACTCTCTGTATGGCACGGTCGTCCAGGAGCAGGATATCCTCGAAGACGAACATCTTCTTTCTGATCTCGTCGGCCAGCTCGGGGTCGTCGATCTCCAGCGTCTCCATGATGTGCTTCTCTGTTCCTCTGTCCACCGTATTCAATATCTCGACGATGGCGTCCACACCACCGACTATCGTGTAATCCTGATTTACGAGGGATGACAGCTTGATCTCCAAGGCCTTCTCCACCTCCTTGATGATATCCGGCGAGGTCCTGTCCATCTTCGCGATTCTTCTGGCAACATCGGCCTGCTTATCCGGAGGCAGCGCCCCTATGAGCTGTGCCGACTGCGCTGGAGCAAGGTAGGACAATATAAGCGCAATGGTCTGTGGATGCTCGTCCTGTATAAAGTTGAGCAGCTGCGACGCATCGGTCTTGCGCACGAATTCGAAGGGCTTGACCTGCAGCGAAGCGGTGAGCTTCGAGATGACGGCGACAGCCTCCTCCTCTCCGAGAGCCTGCTCCAGAAGCTCCTTGGCGTAGCCGATACCGCCCTCGGCGATATACTGCTGCGCAAGGCAGACCTGGTAAAATTCGTTTATGACCCCCTCCTTCAACGAGGGAGTTATAGACCTCGTATTCGCTATTTCCAGAGTCAGCGACTCTATCTCGTCCTCCTTTAAATGCTTGAAAAGCTTGGAGGATTTTTCCGGTCCCAGGGCAATAAGCAGTATTGCTGCCTTTTGCAGCCCGGGCAGAGCCGCCACCTCACTTGAAACTGTTGCATCTATTCCCCCTGGCGGCGCCGCTATCGGTATAGCCGGTGCTGCGGGTACATTTTCTTCAGCCATTTGTCCCTATGTCCTGTAATTATTATTTCCTTATGACCACTCATCCGCAAGCCAGTTTCTCAAAAGGTTTGCAGCGGCCTCCGGGTTTTCTTCCACAAATTTTTCTATGAGCAGACGTGCCTCGGACTTGGTATCCATCTCAATATCCTCCAGCACGACCTCCTGCGTACTCTGCAGCATATTGTCCAGCGAAAGCTCCTCCTCCGCCGGCTCCTCTTCCTCCTGCTTCTCCGCACGCATGGACCTGATGACTACAAAGGCCAGGAGACCCAGGATCAGCACGATCAGCACGATCATAACGATGAGCTGCCAAGAGACCGGCCCGCCCTCGCTGTCTATGAATATTGGCTCACTGTAGGCGACTATGGAGACGTTCTGGGCCGGTATGCCCGTAGCCATGGCTACGACCTGAACCACATCGTCGTCCACCTCAAGCTTCGTCCTGGCGGAATTGGCCGCCTTGTATTCCTCGAAGGTCATCGCATCGAGAGTTCCGTCAGCCTTTAGGTTGTCTTCCTTTATAACGTTGTACTGTATCGCGGTTATACCCAGTGAAGAGGCCGCGTAGTCTATGGCTCCGCCTCCTACGTTGGTCTTCCTGATAGTTTCATTCGGCAGATAGTCCAGACTGGTCTCATCCGTACTGGTCACGGAATTTGCCGTGTCCTCATAGACGTAGGTATTCTCTCCGTTAGTGTCGGTTCCGGGTATGAGTCCCGAGGTGTTTTCCGCGGTCTGGGAGTAGGTATCCTGGTGCGAAAGTACGCCCTGGTCCTGGCCGTCGGCCGGAGTATAGGTATGCTCCGTGGTCTCCACATCGTTCCAGTTCAGCACCAGATTCGGAACGACCTGGACATTGTCGTAAATCTTCGCGCCTACCAGCGCATCTCTGATCTCGCCCTTTACGAGCTGGTCGTACTTGGCCTTGTAGGAAAGCCTTCCCGAAGCCCCGCCGATACCGTCGATATCGTTGTTGCTGCCTCCGGCGTAGAGCATGTCGCCATCGGAATTCATGATCACGATATTGTCCGTGGTCGTATTGCCGATGGCCGTAGCCACGAAGCGGGCGATAGCCGCGGAGGTCATCTCGTTCATGAGAGTCTTGTCCTCGAGGGTCAGCATTATGCTGGCATAGGCCTCCTCCTCCTTGGAGAGAAGGGTCCCGTCGTTGTCAGGGAGGTTAAGATTGATGGTGACCTTGTTTATATTATCCTGCTGCTCCAGGTCCTCCGCTATATGCTTCTCGAGATACAGCTGATATCTCTTCTGCTTATCGGATTCCGTGGAGGAAAAGCCCCCGCTGAAGACGTTCTCCAGGTCGTAGCCCGAGGTGGGGATGTCGTTGGAGCCCAGAAGGATAGTCGCGTCGGACATCCTGCTCTGCTCCACCTTGATCACGAGTCCGTCCTCGGATATCTGGTAGGGTATGCCCTCCTCGTCCAGGAGGTCGCGCACCGTTCCGGTCTCGGCCGGTGTCGTACATTCTATAAGTGTCTGATATTTAGGAACGTTTAAGAGCCATATAACTACAACTATGGCAACAACCACCGCTGCGGACACGGAGATGATGAGGGTCTTCTGCCGCGTGGTGAATTTATTCCACCATTCCTTAAGCTTGTCCAGTAATTGCCTGATTCGCTCCTGCATTTTGCCTCCTTATACTTTCGAAAACTCAATCGCTCCGCTGCCTTTGGCAGCTCTCGCGATTGACGGTACTCGCATCTCCGGGCTATCGCCCTACGCTGCTCGTGCCGTTACGCTCGTCAAAGTCATCCGATCGTTTGTGCAAGCACAACGCTCTGATGACCTTTCCTCGCTGTTTTCGCTACATCTGTATCTGCATGATTTCACGATACGCTTCAATAAATCTGTCGCGGAGGGCTACTGTGTACTGCAGTGCGGTATACGCCTTCTGCTGTGCTATCGCAAGGTCATGTGTATTGTCCGTAAGTCCCAGCGAAAGCTTTATTTCTTCATTTTCCTGCTTCTGTATAAGATCGTCTGTTTCGTTCAGCTGATTCACTGCCGAGCGCAAAAAGGTATCGAAGCTGTAATCTTCGGGCGGCTCGGTGTATCTGTCTGCGATTTCAACGATCTCGGGAGCGGAAACATTATACAATCTGTTGATATCCATATATTACTCACCTAATCAAAGGGGCCTGATCCCCGATAATCCCTTAATCGACAGCCCTTAAGGGGCTGCTCCGCTGCTCAACCGTATTATACGAAACCTTACTGACCTATATCCAGTCCCTTCTGGGCTATGGCCTTGCTCACGCCGAAGGCTGTGGCATTTGCCTCGTATGCCCTGGAGGCATCGATAAGATTCGTCATCTCGGTTATTATATTTACATTGGGATAGGTAACATATCCGTTCTCGTCCGCGTCGGGATGGGCGGGATCGTAGACCATATTCATGTCGGTAACGTGGTCCTCATAGACTCCGCCTATCTTGACTCCCGCCCTGTTATTCGCCTTGTACTTGTTCTGATTGGAAGCAAGCAGACTTGAAAACGTAGGCTCGGGAAGGATCTTCTCCTCAAAGGTAACTACTTTTCTTCTGTATGGGGTTCCGTCCTTTGTCCTCGTGGTATTGGCATTCGCCACGTTCTCCGCGATGGTGTCCATTCTGAAACGCTCTGCCGTGAGCCCTGATGCGTTAATATGAAACGAATCAAATACTCCCATGACTATTCTCCTTTTTATATATGCTCTTCAATCTGTAGTGACCAATTTGGCTTCAGCCAGATTGGCGGAGATGGCTCCTAATGTTCACAAGATCAGATTGCCATCTCAGCTCTGCATCACAACTTGCAAATTCCTGAATTCCGCGCTGACCGACTGGGTAAGGCCGTTATACAGGATATTGTTCTCTGCCATATAGGTATTCTCAGTGTCGGGGTCCACGTTGTTGCCGTCCAGCCTGTATGAGAAGTTTTCGGCATCCGTATAGACATGCGGCCTTAAGCGGGACATATTGAGCCTGTCCACCTTTTCATCCAGAGT
Organism: Lachnospiraceae bacterium; assembly: GCA_017453965.1. Taxonomy (GTDB): domain Bacteria; phylum Bacillota; class Clostridia; order Lachnospirales; family Lachnospiraceae; genus NK4A144. The sequence continues at coordinate 4,008 of JAFTEI010000240.1, read as the reverse complement.
GACATACCTGGAATGCTTGAGCGCCTCCTCCAGATTTGCGGCAAAGGCCACATCCTGTCTCTTATAACGCGGAGTATCCATGTTCGCAAGGTTGTTTGCTATCATCTCATTTCTCATGTATGAAGCGTCCGCAGCCCTGTCCAGCACGTTTATATAATCATATACGTCTGTCTTTATCATGCTCTTCTCCTTTCGTTATTCCTCCCTGCCTATCCGTTCCACCTCGTCGAACAGGCAGTCGTTCACTACCTTTATATAGGTTCCTCTCATCCCTGAGGAGCGCGATTCTATTATCCCCGCGCTCTCGAATTTCCTTAATGCGTTTACGATGACTGACCGGGTTATCCCAACTCTGTCGGCGATCCGGGAGGTTATAAGTATTCCCTCGGTTCCGCCCAGCTCCTCAAATACGTAGACAATGGCATTTCTCTCGGTCGCCGAAAGAGCCGCGAAGGCAGCCTGGATATCCTGCTCCTTCCTGCTCTCCTGGGCATCCTCCTCGCTGTCGCTCCTTAAGATCTCAAGGCCCACAACGTTTGCCCCGTACTCGCAAAGGATTATGTCGTCGATCGTATAGTCCTCGCTGTTTCGCATTACCAGCAGGGTTCCCTTTCTCTCCCCCGCAATGACAATAGGCGATATCAGCGCTTTATGGCTCTTTGCGTCCCTGACGTCAAACCCGAACATCTCGAGATTGGCGTTTTCCTGTGTGGAAAGCACGCCTAAAAGCCTGTCATTCAGGCTTTTGTCGATAAAATTCCCCACGGGCTCCGCAATAAGAGCATCATTTTCCTCGTGCAGGACCGCTCCCAGCACCTTTCCCTTCCTGCTTATAACAAAAACATCGGAAAAAATGGAGTCCTTCATGACCCTGCATATGTCGTTGAAGACTACCTTGCCCTTCTTATTGTTGTACAGAAGCTTCCCTATCTTCCTTGTCTTGTCCAGCAGTTCGATGCTGCTCACGTCCTACCTCCAAAAATAGTACAGCAAATAATCCGTCATTATCTCAGACAGAATCTTAAGGTAATTTTAGCACAGTAAAAAAAAGTTCGCAATCCCGGCCGCGGTCAGGCTCCGATGACGGCGAGGACGGCAAAGCCGGCTATGGAGACCAGCGTAGAGAGGGAAAGCGCCGAAGAAACATATACTCTCTGATCGGCATCGTCGGCAAAAACAGGCAGCACGAAGGGCGGCGGCAGGATACACATCACGGTTATAGCCTGGGTCAGTCCGGAATCCTTCCATATAAGATTAAGCACCGCAACAAAGGCAGCCCGAAGCAGCATCATTATGATGAAGCGCACCGACACCACCTTGCCCGCCGAGACCCAGGGGATGTCAGAGATCACGAGGTCGTAGCCTATGGTCAGGAGGATTATCGCGCTGGTGGGGGCGGCAAAGAAATCCGTACACTTCGTAAGGATCCCGCTTATGCCGGAGGGAACCAGGGCCGCATAGAGCCCGCTTGCCCCGATCAGCACTCCCGCAAATATAGCAATGATTATCGGAGATACGACCATCTCCTTGATAAGCTCTTTGGTATTCTTCCTGTTGGGGTCCTTTAGTCCCAGCAGGATTTTATACAGAGTAAACACGAAAAGCACCTGGCCGAGATCAATACGCGCAAAGTCGGCAGTCCTTTCGGTTCCATAGAGCATATTGAAAAGGGCGTAGCCCAGCATTCCGGCCTCAAAGCCCGTGGTCAGAAAGGGAACGAAGCGCGAGTTCATGTGAAACAGCTTTTCTGCCAGCCACCCCAGCCCCCAGGCTGCGAAGCATATTGCAAACATCATAAGGGGGATGACGATGTCCATAAGGGTGTAGGTGGTCGTGGCAAAGGCTCCGAGAAGCACCGCCGGAAGGGTGATGTTCACCACTACGCTCTTTAGGGCATTGATGCCCTCCCTGGATATCAGCCCCCTGGCCCTGGTTATCATTCCCACCGAAAGCATGGCCAGCACCGGAAGTATTGTCTGTAAGATCTCAACAGTTCTGCTCATCTGGTATTTCTCCTGTAATCTGTACGCTGTAGTCTCTGTTACTATTCAGCACAGCCACGCAGCAGAGTGCGCGGTTCGGCGCCAAACAGAAACATTATACTTCATAACAAAATGCACCGCCACTAAAATGATTTGCCAAAAATCTTATACAAAACGTATAATGTTTTAGAGAAAATTTCTTATTTCGAAAGGAACTGCGTATTATGAGCGAAGCGACATTTGAAGGTTATGTAGAAAAACAACAACTGCAGTTCAAAAATCCCCAGAATATTGAGAAACAGATGGATGATACTGCATTTATGCAGCAGTCTACAGAAGCTCTCTCAACATTTACCCGCCAGTATGACACCGGCAGCTTTAAGACTTCAGAAGTCCGGGAGGCCGCCTCCTTTATGCTGAAGGCCCAGCAATACGGTCTCAATACAAGGAAGCTCGACGTTGAGGATTCCCCCATTTATTATAAGAAGGTCAACGGCAAAAAATGTGCCCGCGGCTATTTTGAAAAGAAAAATCTGGAAAAAGCCGGAAACAGGCTGATAAAGCTCACCAAACAGAGGCAGTCCGAGATCTCGGACATTATTTTAAAGGATGATCTTCAGGTAAATGAACAGACCTGGAAACGTCAGGAGGACGATCCTTCGGCGCCTCCTTCAGAAGCTGACAAGATCGTCGACAGGTTTATTTCAGTGGGAGCCATAGAAAATGCCGATTTAGCGATCCGTGAGGAAATGAATGAGAACAAGAGCGCCGAAAAAGCAGACCAGAAGAAAGAGCAGACTTCGAAATATTTCATGCATAAACGAGTTAATGAAGCCATGGACACCAAGCTGCCGAATTTAAATAAGGTTCTCCACTACTATAATACAATGATGATGAAGGACTATAGCCAGCTTATCCTTGAGAAGACCCCCAAGAGCGAACTCCCCAAAAAGAAAGAGGAAATTAAAAACAGATATGGCGCCAGGTATCAAAAGTTTAAAAAGATGTTCACCGATGCCAAAAAGGGGCTCGTAAGTCCCGAGGCGATCAAGGTTTTTCTACAGCAGGACATTATGACGCTGGATACCGACCAAACCTTATCCCTGTACACTTCAATGGAATTCAGGGTCAAGTCTGGTGAAAAGTCAAGTAGTTTTGATAAATATATTAATGTTCGTAATGAGATGATAGACGAATACATAAAGGACAAGGCGGATTACGAAAGACAGGGAGAGGGAGACGGCGGCTTCATGCATTTCAGAGGCAAAAAATTAATGGCGGAGAAAAATACATCAAGGGGTATTGATACGACCCCTACTGACCGTGTATATATAACAGGCCGGTCCGATAAGCAGGTTGAAATGCTGCAGGCACTTAGAAAGGCTTTGAATGCCCATCCCGATGTCAAGGATAAGATTCACTTCAAGGTCACCTCCTCTCCTTCCTCCTCCAGGATGGATAATGTTGTAATATACATTTCCAAGCTGGTAAAAATGGAAGATGTAAACAATATGCTTGAGACCTTCAAAAAAGAATGCGGTGATGATGTTCTGGAGGGCAGGGAAAATATGCCCCCGGCTAATAAATACATAAGCGACGGCATATCCCTGGGCACTGAATTTGATCTCCTTTCCATACGCAGAGGCTTAGACTCAAGCGATCTCATTGACAAATCAAAATTCGATGAGAACAAGAAGATAGCGGCGCTGACTCATAACACTTCTAACCCGTCCTATACCCAGCATGTTTCCCAGCTTTTGTACGTTGCGATGAACATGGCGAGGAAAAAGCATCCGGAGATAGGTTCAGTCAATGGAGAAGATGACAAGATACAAAATCACCCCGAGGCGATGAAGGATGTAAAAATGTATTTTAAGGACCTTCTCCGGCTTTCGGATGTGGACCCGGCCACGATGGAGCATTCGAAATACACAGCATAAATATGATTTGCTGGCAAGAGAGGTTGAGCTGAAATGGACTATATTCTGTTTCAGGGCGAGGGAGCCAAAAACTTGTTTGGAATCTG
>JAFTEI010000239.1 GCA_017453965.1 Lachnospiraceae bacterium | reverse complement strand
TTGCAGTGCATCTTGCAGCCAGCTCGGTAAGATAAAAATACTCGCTTCCCTCATAGGTATTGTTCTCATCCAGACAGTAGATAAGCTTGGGGAAAGCCGGAGTTATGTAAACTCCTTTGGCGTTCTTGACTCCCCTGAGCCTCTCCTCCAGCATTGCCTCAATGAGCATGGCGAGGTCGTGTCTCAAGCCCTCTTCGACCTCGTTGATCCACATGAATACAGTGATAAACGGAGCCTGACCATTGGTCGTCATGAGGGTCTCGACCTGATACTGTATGGTCTGCATTCCGTCCTGTATTTCCCTGCGCAGGCGCTTTTCCGCTATATGATTGATCTTTTCCTCATCGATCTCGATCCCTTCCTCTTCAAATTCCTCCCTTACGGCCTCGCGCAGCTTTTTACGGCTCACATCCACAAAGGGGACCAGATGGGAAAGCGTAATGCTCTGCCCGCCGTACTGCGAGCTCGCTATCTGCGCGATGCATTGCGTAGCTATATTGCAGGCAGTCGCAAAGCTCTTGGGCGACTCTATCATCGTCTTGGAAATAACCGTCCCGTTCATGAGCATATCCTGCAGATTTACAAGGCAGCAGTTATGCATGTGCTGGGCAAAATAATCCGAATCGTGGAAATGAATTATCCCCTCCTTGTCTGCCCGCACGATCTTGGGAGGCAGAAGCAGCCTTCTCGTGATATCCTTGCTCACCTCTCCGGCCATATAGTCCCGCTGCACGGAATTCTCTATAGGATTCTTGTTCGAATTCTCCTGCTTGACCTCTTCGTTATCCCTCTCTATGAGGCTCAATATCTGCTTGTCGGTCGTATTAGCATGTCTCACCAGGCCCCGCGTATAACGGTAGGTTATATATTTCCTCGCAGCATTGAATTTCTGGGCGCGCATGATCTCATTCTCCACAAGATCCTGTATCTCCTCCACGTTCATGGCGCGGCCCATATCCTCACATATTTTCTCAACGTGCTTTTCCAGCTCCCGGACCTGGGCGTCCGTAAGCCTCTCGTGCTCGGGCACCTCGTTATTGGCCTTTTCCACAGCATTTATTATTTTAGTTCCGTCAAAAACAACTTCCTGACCACTTCTTTTAATTATATTCACTTCGCTCCTCCACTAAATCTTGTATGTCCTTTCTCTTCAAACCCAACATATAGGATTATAGAATAGAAATCTCCTTTTGTGAAGTGTCATTTTAGACAAATTTGCCTTGTAATTTATGTAAACCAAAATACCTGCGCCGCAACTATTCAGAACAGTTACCCACCATCTTGATCACACATCCTCGTGGTAAGTATCCGGTCTTTCCTTATTAAAGTTCTCATTTGCCCACATGATCGTGATCAGCTCCTCTGTATCGGACAGGTTGATTATATTGTGGGTATAGCCCGGAAGCATCTCCACAAAGCGCGGCTCTCCGCCCCAGACCTCAAAGCGTCTGACCTCGCTGTCCCCGAGCTTCCTTTCCTCTATCAGGGCATGACCGCTGACCACTATAAACCTCTCACACTTTGTATGGTGCCAATGCTGCCCCTTCGTAATACCGGGCTTCGAGATATTGACCGACACCTGCCCCAGGCCCCCGGCCTTTATCAGCTCGGTAAAGCTGCCTCTTTCATCGCGGTTAGGCCGCAGCGGCAGGCTTACCTTTTCATCCGGAAGGTAGCTCAAATAGGTGGAATAGAGCTTCCGGGTAAAATCATCTCCCACATCCGGTATAAAGGCATTCCTCCTGCCCTCATCGAAGGACCTCAGCAGTCCTGCGATCTCCCCAAGGCTCACCTCGTAGCTGACCGGCACAGAGCAGAAGCCGTCTTCCTCCTTCTCCCTGTGCTCCTTTTCCCCGAGGGCTCCTATGAGCTCCTCCACCACGTCGTCTATATATACAAGATGCAGCACAGTCTTTGGATCATTGATCGTGATCGGCAGATCATTTGCTATATTGTGGCAGAAGGTGGCGACGGCGGAATTATAATTCGGCCTGCACCACTTTCCGAATACGTTCGGAAAACGGTATATCAGTATCCTGCTGCCGGTCCTCTCCCCGTATTCCCTGAAAAGCTGCTCTCCGGCCGCCTTGCTCTTTCCGTAAGGGTTGTCCAGTCTCGCCTGTATGGATGAAGAGAGCATGACCGGGCAGGTATTCCCCTCCTCCTCCAGGGTTTTAAGCAGCAGCCCCGCAAAGCCGAAATTGCCCTCCATGAACTCCTCTTCCTTTTCCGGTCTGTTCACACCCGCAAGATTGTATACGAAATCAGCCCTCCTGCAATATTCCCGCAGAAGCTCCGGAGCCGTATCCGTATCGTACTCCATTATCTCCGGCCTGATATCCAGGCAGGTAAAGGCAGAATTCTGCTCTTTTCCGTCTCTTATATTTTTAAGCTCGCTTACCAGATTTCTTCCGATAAAGCCCTTAGCACCTGTAACAAGTATATTCACGACCCTCATCATCCTCGCTTAAAATCCGTTACGCTTCAGCGGCCAGACCGATGAACAGTAACGAAGATCCACTACCCGACCCTGCGATGAAAAAAAGCTGCCTCATTTATCAATGCGACAGCCTTTATCCTTTTTATTCAACCATTGTTTTCTCTTTCGACGAGCTTCTCTCCTCCGTAAATCTCCCGAAGCTTTGGCTTCTCTATCTTGCCCGTGGCGTTCCTCTGAACGTCCGCAAATATTATCCTGCGGGGACGCTTATATTTCGGCAGCGCCTTGCAGAAGGTCTCCACCTGCTCTTCCGAAACCTCATACCCCTTCTTCAGCTTGATTATCGCCGCCGAGATCTCTCCAAGCCTCTTGTCCGGCAGGCCTATGACAGCGACGTCGTCCACCGGTTCAAACTCGTGCAGGAAGTCCTCTATCTGTACCGGGTAGATATTTTCTCCTCCCGAGATGATGACATCCTTCTTCCTGTCCACAAGCCAGTAGAAGCCGTCCTTGTCCTGCATCGCCATATCGCCTGTATACAGCCAGCGCTCGGAATCCATTACCTCGTCCGTAGCCGCCTTATCATTATAGTAGCATTCCATAACTCCGGGGCCAAAAACAGCCAGCTCTCCGACCTCGCCCCTGGCTACCTCTTTCCTGTCCGGGTCGACTATCTTGCACTTCCACCCGTAGCCCGGAATCCCGATAGCTCCAACATGATCTATATTCTCTACACCCAAATGCACGCAGCCGGGTCCTATGGATTCTGAAAGACCGTAATTTGTATCGTAAGCGTGCCCGGGGAAATAATCCCTCCAATGCCTTACCAGCGACCTGGGAACAGGCTGGGCTCCTATATGCATAAGCCTCCACTGGTCAAGGTTGTAGTCTTCAATGTTTAACTCCTTACTGTCCAGGGCATCCAGGATGTCCTGGGCCCAGGGAACGAGGAGCCACACTATAGTGCACTTTTCTTCCGATACGGCCTGCAATACCTCTCCCGGCTTCGTCCCCTTTAAGAGGACAGCCTTTGATCCGGAGATAAGACTTCCAAACCAGTGCATCTTTGCCCCCGTATGGTAGAGCGGAGGTATACACAAAAATACGTCGTCCCTGGTCTGTCCGTGGTGCTTTTGCTCCACCGTTGCGGAATGCATGAGGGACCTGTGCTTGTGCAGGATGGCCTTGGGAAAGCCCGTTGTCCCCGAAGAAAAATATATCGCACCGTAGTCATCGTCCGTCAAAGGCACTCCGGGATTCTGAGAGGAACAGTTCAGTGTAAGCTCTATATAGCTCTCCGCAAAACTCGGACAGCTGTCTCCGACAAAAATAAGCAGCCTGCCTCTCGATATCCTGTCGGCAATAACTTCCACACGGCCTATAAACTCCGGTCCGAAGACCAGAATATCCACATCGGCCTTGTTGACACAGAAGTCTATTTCTTCCGATGTATAACGGAAGTTCAGCGGAACTGCGATCGCCCCGCACTTCAATATTCCGAAATATATGGGCAGCCACTCAAGGCAGTTCATCAAAAGGATACCGACCTTGTCGCCCTTCTTTATCCCTCTTTCCTGCAGGAGATGGGCGAACCTGTTGGCTTTCTCGTTAAAGACATGCCAGGTTATCTCCCTCCTGTAGGGTCCCTGCGGATCGGTCTGTGTAAGGTCGAATTCCTTCCACGTCATACGCCGGTCCTCTGTACGCGCCGGGTTGAGCTCCACCAGGGCTATATCATCGGCGTAATCAACTGCATTTTTTTCTAAATATTCAATTATCGGCATCTTATTATCTTCCGTTAAGCCTTTCTATTATTTCAGGCAGCTCGGCGTCTACCGTATCGTTCGGTCTCTGGCAGGTACCGGCATTTGCATGCCCTCCTCCGCCATATTCAAGGCAAAGATTTCCGATATTGACAGTAGAATTCTTATTTATAATGGACTTACCTATCATTACGGCTGTATTCTGCTTCTGGAAGCCCCATGCCACGTGAACGGAAATTTCAGCTTCGGGGAACATGGCATATACCATGAAGCGGTTCCCCGAATAGATAGGCTCTTCATTTCTTAAATCAACGACTACCACCTTGTCGTACACCTTTGTGCATCTGGAAAGCTGCTCCTTAAACTTTTCCTGCTGCTCAAAATAGAGGTCCACCCTCTCCTTTACATCGGGGAGCTTCAAAATATCCTTTATGCTGTGCTCCAGACAGTAATCTATAAGCTCCATCATCAGATCGTAGTTGGAGATTCTGAAGCTGTGGAAACGTCCAAGACCGGTACGGGCGTCCATGAGGAAGTTCAGGAGCACCCAATCCTGAGGGTCGAGTATCTCCTCCTTTGTGAAATCAGCGCTGTCGCCCTTATCGACTGCCCACATTATCTCTTCGGAGACCCTCTTAAAGGTATCCTTTCCGCCATAGTAATTATAGACAACTCTGGCCGCGCTCTTGGCATCTCCCTCTATTATAAAGCGACCCTTCGCCTTTTCGGGATCCACCCTTAAAAGCTCACTTTCATGGTGGTCAAATGCCAGACCGACTCTCTCATCGAAGGGCAGATTTGTCGTGATATCCTCGGAGGTGATCTCTATCTTCCCATCCTGAACATCCTTGGGATGCACAAACTTAATTTCCTCGATAAGGTTGAGTTCCTTTAAAAGCATTGCACATACCAAACCATCAAAATCGCTCCTAGTAACCAGTCTTTTGCTCATCAATCTTCACCTCATTATTATATACAGAATAAAAACCCAAATCAGCTATATTATATCCGATATAGTGTTAATTTGACAACAATTTATATGCCTGTTCGTATTTTTCTATCGTTCTGTCAATCACTTCCTGAGAAAGCTTATAGTCGCACTCGGGGTGGGCCTTCAGATAATCCCTGACGAACTGCTTGTCAAAAGAGGGCTGGCTCTTCCCCTCCTCATAGCCTTCAAGGCTCCAGAAGCGCGAGCTGTCGGGGGTCAGCATCTCGTCCGCAAGAACGACCTCTCCGTTTTCGTCGAGACCGAATTCAAATTTCGTATCCGCGATTATGATACCCTTACTCAGCGCATACTCGGCGCATTTTTTGTACAGGGCGAGCGTCGCGTCCTTTATCTTCTTTGCATATGTCTCTCCCTTTCCGGGGAAGACCTTTTCAAGCACCTCTATGCTCTTCTCATAGCTTATATTCTCATCGTGCTCACCGAGCTCCGCCTTTGTGGAGGGTGTATAGATGGGCTCGGGCAGCTTCGCGCATTCCTTCAGCCCCTCCGGCAGCTCTATCCCGCATACCTTTCCGGTCTTTTTGTAGCTCTCCCAGCCGCTTCCGGTTATATAACCGCGGACTATGCACTCTATGGGAAGCATGTTGAGCTTCCTCACCAGCATGCTCCTGCCCTCAAAGTCCTTATTTCTGAAAAACTCAGGCATCTGGTCCGTATCCGTGGTGATCAGGTGATTTGGGATTATGTCTTTGGTCAGTGAAAACCAGAATTCCGACATCCTTGTCAATATCCTGCCCTTGCCGTCTATCATGTTTTTCAATATCACGTCAAAGGCGGAGATGCGGTCAGTAGCCACCATTATAAGGTTCTCCCCGACATCATATATCTCTCTGACCTTTCCCTCTTTTACCGGTTTAAATTCTTTCATAAGCTCCTCCAGATCTTTTATCTCAACTGCTTGCGTGCACAAACCCAGGTTGATTATAACATACTTTCAAATTATAATTGTAGCTATCTATAAAATTCTTTTTATATGGAGGTTTTTCCAAATGATTCTCACTGTCACACTGAACGCTTCCATTGATAAGCGTTATATTGTCGACGAATTTGTCGAAGGACATGTCAACCGTGTCAGAGAGTGTTCCTATACTCCCGGCGGAAAAGGCCTTAACGTATCCAAGCCCGCTGCCATAGCCGGCGCAAAGGTCATTGCCACAGGCTTTGTCGGAGGCCATGCCGGGGCATATATAGAAGAGTCCCTCGGTGAATTCAACGTAGAGCCCAGGTTTTACCACGTCAAGGGCGAAAGCCGTTCCTGCATAAATATATGGGACGAGAAAAACCAGAGGGAGACTGAATTCCTGGAGCCTGGCTTTACCGTGGACAGCAAAGATTTTGAAGGCTTTCTTAAGCAGTTTAAAGATCTGGTTAAGGATGCCGACGTGGTAGCCATGTCCGGAAGCGCTCCGAAGGGGCTCGGAACAGATGTCTATCAGGGTCTCGTCAAGCTCGTCAAGGCTGCCGGCAAAAAGGTCATCATGGACACCAGCGGTCAGGCCCTCCTGGAGGGAATAAAGGCCAGGCCCACCATGATAAAGCCGAATACGGACGAGATCAGCATGCTCACCGGGTCGGACTGCTCCGTTTTTGAAGACAAGCTCGCGGCTGCAAAAAAGGTCCACGCCGACGGAGTCAGCATAGTTGTCTGCTCCATGGGCATAGACGGCTCCTTCGTAGTCTGTGACGAAGGAGTATTCCGTGCTGTGGTCCCCCGCAACAAGCCCGTAAACACAGTGGGCTGCGGTGACACCATGGTTGCCGGCTTTGCTGTCGGCCTGGAGCGCGCCCTTCCCATGCAGGAGACCTTAAGGCTTGCAAGCGCCATGTCCGGCGCCGCGGCCCTTCGTGAAGAGACCGGTTTCTACGTAAAAGAAGATATGGAAAAAATATATGAACAGGTAGAGATCACAGAGCTTTAATCTCGCATCAGATTTCTGTAATACTGACGTTTAAATTCATACATACGGCGGTCTGCAAGCATGTACACGGCGTGGGAATCCTCTCCGGGACAGTCATGCCTGTAGGCCACGCCGTAGGATATGGAGTACCTGATAGGGTCTTCCTCAGAATTCAGGGCATTTACCCTTATCGTCATCTTTTGTATGATAGTATCCACGTCCACCCTGTCAGAATCCTCTATTATCCCCAAAAGCTCGTCACCGCCGACACGGCAGATAACTCCCTTTTTGCCAAAGGCCTCCGCCACGACGGAGGACACTCTGGTAAGCAGATGGTCGCCGCTTTCGTGTCCCAGCTCGTCATTTACCTTCTTAAGTCCGTTTATGTCCATACTTATAAGGCAGTAATCGTAGTCCGCCTTGTCGATCTCCTCCAGCATGGCGTCCGCCATCGCACGATTGGAGAGCATGGTAAGCCCATCCGAATAGGCCATCCTCTCCAGAAAGGCATACTCATCCCTCCTGGAATAGGATTCTGTCACGAACAGAAGGAAATTGAGCAGCATCGCGCCGGCAAATGCCAGGGTACCTATGGGCACTATGGAATCCGTCAGTCCCCCGGGCTGACTTCCGTATTTTTTGAACAGATACAGGGGCACCGATATTAACAGCGAGACCGAGAGTATCTCCAGTCCCGCTGCAAGTATTTTCGCAGATCTCGATACACGTTTCACAGACTTATTGAACATGAGCCGATAATTTAGCACTATGCTGTAAATTATGGTCGCGCTTAAGATCACGTAATTGATGCTTCTGAAGGCCCTTATATGCACGATGTTCCTCACGTGCAGCATCACTACGACCGCGCTTAGCAGGACATCTGCAATGACCAGCCTTCGCAATATCTTTACCACCTTGCCCCTGACCAGGAAAGACATCATCATGAAAAGACTGGCCGGGAGCAAAAGCAGGAGGATATATTCAAAAAAGGTCGTATGGTTCGTCCTTATAACATTGTATGAAATATTGTTATAAAACAATATCCACAGTCCAATGTGTATACAAAGGATAGTGCCTGCCATCTGGGCATGCACTGCCCGGGTCGCCGAGGAAAACAGGAACGCGATCAGGAAAAATATCGTTCCGAAACATATGAGAAAATATGCCGCATTGATGATCAGCACGCTGTTGTGCATAAGCTCCCCCTCGAGGTCGGAATAGTTTCCTATCCTCGGGGGATAGATGCCCGAGAAGGCATTATTTTCGCTCTCATACAGCCTTATGGTCAGCGTGTGTTCATCCATGCCTCTGGGGAGGGAAACAAAATGAAAGCCGCAGCCGATAAAATTGCCCTCACCGAAATCCTCCAGCCCGAAGCTTTCGATAACCTTATCGTCCACCATCACATCGTAGGCACAGTATTGGGTCTTTATGAGCAGGGTCGGAAAGCTTAAGGAAGCGGTTCCCTCTATTTCATGAGTCAGGGTCAGCACATCCCCTCTGACCATGTTTCCTGGCAATATGCTGCTGATATCGCTCATTATAAAGCCCTGATACCTGGTTCCCCTGTATTCGGCGGTCCAGCCCGTCTCCATGACCCTGATCTCGTCCTCCGGCTCAAATACCAGGAGCCTTGAAAAGACTGTCGCAAAGAACGCCAATATTATTATACTTACCGCGGCCCATACGAACTTACCCTTCATTTCCCGCCTGCCGCCTCATGATGTTCTTCCTTCATTCTGTACATACGGCTGTCCGCCATGAGAAATATCTCCCTCGGAGACAGTCCGTTAACCTCCGCCCTTGATGCAAAGCCATAGGAAAAGGTATAGCTTTCCTTAAGATTCTCCTCAAAATCCTTAAGCTTCCTGTCCACTGTATTCCACTGGGTATCCCCGATGATCACCAGAAATTCATCGCCTCCCATACGGCTGATGAGCTTCGCGGTCTTGCCGAATTCTTCCTCTATTTCAGCCGCAAAGCCGGATATCATTATATCCCCGGCCTGATGTCCCTTTGTATCGTTTACCTCCTTGAGCCCGTCCAGGTCTATGCTTATCATATAAAAATTCGTGTCGGTCGCCTCAAGGCTCTTAAACTCCTCGTCGCACCGGGCCCGGTTGGATAAGCCCGTCAGCGGGTCGTTATAGGCCAGACCCATGAGTCTCTTTCTTATATGGCTGGCATTGTAATGTCCTATCGTATGAAAGAAATAATTGATCATCATCGACGCCACGAAGATCAGCGCGCCTATCGTAACGAACCTTATATCTACAGCCATTCCATTGGCTATGCTTCTCTTTACAAGCTCATACCTGACTATATCCACGATGCCGCAGATGGTGAATATCCCCATTCCAAGCAGCAGGCAGTCCTCTCCCAGCCATGCCGCCGGATCGTGTGCCTTTTTCCTGCGGCGCCCGGTCATCGTGATAACCGCGGAAACGATAACATATATACCCTCAACTCCGCATATCATATAGAACCAACGCATCATAAAATTTATATGAAGTACATTGAGATAATTCAGTATTACCGAGGCCGCAACAAATATGCTGTCGGCAATGGACAATACAATGGATATTATCCTCAGCTTTCCCTTCTGTGTCGTGGAAAGAAGTCCGAGTATCCCGGCAGGCAGTGAATAGAGCGCTGCATATTCCAGGACCGTCACAAGCTCCTTGTTGCTTGTAAATATTGCAGTGAGATCATAGAAGGAAAGGCCGTAAAAGCCAAGGATTATGGATATTACCGCGCAGAATATGATACTCACGCTGTCGCTTTGTGAAAATTGCAGGAACACGGACAGGACAAGGAGCACGAGGCCGAAAAACATCAGAAAGACGCCAATGACCAGCGTCATTCTGTGCCGGTACACCAGATATATCGACAGGTCGTTTCTGTTGCCCAGATATACGTTGGATATCCCGCTCATTACATTGTCTTCGGAGTTACTGAGATTGATTCTCAAAGCTTTTCCAGCAAAATCATCCGGAAGCGGGATATAATTGCCGTTTTTGGGTATGAGCCGGCCCTTCTCGGCCTCTTCCCTTCCGTAGGATATGGCAAGTCCACCGTCCACCGTCGAGCTCATCTGCATCAGGGCGCTCCTGTAATATATGGCGGGAGACATTATTTCATCGTAGGGCAGGGTCTTGAAAAGTGTCACCTTATCCCCCGGCTTTTGAACCCCGATATCTATGTCGGAAAGCTTTTGATCCTTCCTCGTCTCGCCATTGACTATAATATCCCAGCCGTCGTTCAGCTCAACTATGGAGCTGATGTATTCCTTGTCGGAGAACCAGTTGTTGGCTGCCAGAAAAAATATGACCACCGATATCAGCAGCAGCTTTATCAATATGGAAATTGTCGTTTTGGATATTTTCATTACAGACCGCAAACTCCAAATTTTTATCTGTGAAACAGCTTCTTTGTCTGATAAACAGGCTCACACGTCAGGTTTACTCCCAATCTCTGGAAGGTTATCTCATCCGTGGATGAAAGGATGACCGAGGAATGCACCTCGCACCCCTTCAATGAATCCAGCGCCACCATGGCCTGCTCGGCCTTGGGATCGGTGGAAGCGCAGATAGTCAGCGCTATCAGTATCTCATCTATATGCATATGCGGATTATGATTTCCAAGATGCTCCACCTTTAAATGCTGTATGGGTTCAATGATGGTCGGAGACAGGAGCTTCAGTTCATCGTCCAGACCCGCGAGTATCTTTAACGCGTTCAGCAGCATGGCCGAGCTCGCGCCCATGAGCGAAGTAGTCTTTCCGGTCACAACGCTTCCGTCAGGCAGCTCTATGGCCGCCGCCGGAGCTCCGGTCAGCTCCGCCTTGAGATTTGCTGCCGCAACTACCGGCCTTAGAGTGGTATTGATCTCTCCCTTCTTCATCAGCAGCTCTATCTTGTTAAGGCTCTCTTCCCTTCCATTGCCCTTTCGCAGCTCGCATCTCTCTTTATAATACCTTCTGATTATCTCCTGCCTCGCGGCCGCGCAGACGATCTCGTCGTCAAATATACAGTTTCCCGCCATATTGACTCCCATATCCGTCGGAGATTTGTACGGGGACTCTCCGTATATTTCCTTAAACATGGTCTTTAAGACAGGGAAGACCTCTATATCCCTGTTGTAATTAACGGTGGATTTTCCGTAGGCCTCCAGATGGTAAGGGTCTATCATGTTCAGGTCGTTCAGATCCGCCGTGGCCGCCTCGTACGCAAGGTTGACCGGATGCTGCAGCGGCAGATTCCATATCGGGAAGGTCTCGAATTTGGCATAGCCCGCCTTTATGCCGTTCTTATTTTCATTGTAGAGCTGAGACAGACAGACCGCCATCTTTCCGCTCCCGGGTCCCGGCGCGGTAACTACCACGAGCGAATGCTTGGTCTCTATATATTCGTTTTTCCCATAGCCCTCATCGCTCACTATCAGCGGGATATTGCTCGGGTATCCGGCTATGGGGTAGTGCCTGTAGACCTTTATCCCCAGGGTCTCCAGCTTCCTCTGGTACGCTATGGCGCTCTCCTGCCCCTCAAACCGGGTCAGTACTACGCTGCCGACGTAGAGGCCATAGCCCCGGAATGCATCGATAAGCCTCAGCACATCCATATCATAGGTGATGCCAAGATCTCCCCGGACCTTGTTTTTCTCAATATCTCCGGAGTTGATAACTATTACTATCTCCACATCCTCCTTCAGCTGAACGAGCATGTTTATCTTACTGTCCGGCTTGAAGCCCGGCAGCACCCTTGAGGCATGATAATCATCAAAGAGCTTGCCTCCGAATTCAAGATACAGCTTCCCTCCGAACTTTCCTATCCTCTCCCGGATATGATCAGACTGTATCTTTAAATACTTGTCATTATCAAAGCCTATCCCCGTCATCAGTGATCCTTCCTCCTCAGCTCCTTATCGCAGCGTAACTGTTCAGAACCCCCTGGGTTCCGAATAGTTACATCGCGGCCTTCATGTTTTTAACGTACTCCTCTATATGGGGAGCCGCGTTTTCTCCGTATTGCTCTATAAGCTTAATGATCGCGCTGCCTACGATAACTCCATCGGCTATTCTGGACATTTCCCGGGCCTGCTCCGGACTGTGTATCCCGAAACCTATGGCGGCAGGAACGTCTGTGACCTCCTTTATCGCGGCAAGTATGGACTTGAGGTCCGTCTTGATCTCAGTCCTTATCCCGGTCACGCCCATGGAGCTTACGACGTAGATAAAACCCCGGGCCTCCTTTGCTATACTTTTTATCCTCTCCTCGGAGGTGGGCGCTATCATGGATACTACCTCAACTCCGTGCTCCAGCGCCTGCTCTTCGCATTCCTTCTTTTCCTCATAAGGCATATCCGGGATTATGATCCCGCTGATATTGACCTCCTCGCACAGAGAAAAAAACTTCTCATAGCCGTAGTGAAAAACGGGATTTAAATAGGTCATGAATACCAGCGGCATGTCCGTCTCGCGTCTTAAATTCCTTAACATTTCAAATACCTTGTCGGTGGTGGTCCCTGCGCTTAAAGCCCGGATATCCGCCTCCTGTATGACCACTCCCTCGGCTATCGGATCTGAAAACGGTATCCCGATCTCTATAAGATCCGCCCCGGCCCTCTCCATTGTCAAAATAAATTCCTTTGTCTTATCCAAGCCCTGATCGCCCGCCGTTATAAAAGGAATAAAAGCCTTTCCGTTCTTAAATGCATCCGCTATCTTACTCATGTATATCCTTCCCCCTGTAACGAGCGATCGCCGCAACGTCCTTATCTCCGCGTCCCGAAAGACAGATTATGATATTTTCATCCTTCCCAAGCTTCGGCGCCAGCTGCCTTGCATGATAGACTGCGTGGGCGCTCTCTATCGCACAGATTATTCCCTCGGTACGCGCGAGATATTCAAAGCTCTCCACGGCCTCGTCATCCGTCACGCTGACATATTCCGCCCTTCCGCTGTCTCTTAAATATGCGTGCTCCGGCCCTATCCCCGGATAGTCCAGACCGGCGGATATGGAATATACCTCGTCTATCTGCCCGTACTCATTCTGGCAGAAATATGACTTCATTCCGTGAAATACACCTATGGAGCCCTTCGCCATTGTAGCCGCGTGTTCAGCGGTATCCACCCCGCGTCCCGCTGCCTCACAGCCAATGAGCCTTACCTCCTTGTCGGGAATAAAATTATAAAACATTCCCATCGCATTGCTCCCGCCTCCTACACAGGCGATAACAGCGGCGGGAAGCTTTCCCTCCTTCTCAAGGATCTGCTCCCTGGCCTCCCTGGATATCACGGACTGAAAATCCCTGACCATCATTGGAAAAGGATGCGGGCCCATAACCGACCCCAGGACATAGTGGGTATCTATGACCCTGTTGGACCACTCCCTCATGGCCTCGTTTACGGCGTCCTTGAGCACTTGGGTCCCGCTCTCCACAGCATGGACCTTTGCTCCTAAAAGCTCCATCCGGTACACGTTCAGTGCCTGCCTCTCGGTGTCCTTTTTACCCATGAAGACCTCACACTCCATGTTTAAAAGCGCGGCCACCGTAGCTGTTGCAACTCCGTGCTGTCCTGCCCCGGTCTCCGCGATGACCCTCGTCTTTCCCATCTTTTTGGCCAGCAGCACCTGTCCCAGACAGTTATTTATCTTGTGGGACCCGGTATGGTTCAGGTCCTCTCTTTTTATATATACCTTTGCCCCTCCCAGGTCCTCCGTCATCCTCTCTGCGAAATACAATCCGGAGGGGCGTCCGGCGTATTCGTTCATAAGGTAATTCAGTTCCTCATTAAATTCTCTGTCATTGCGGTAATGCTCATACTGCTTCTCAAGGTTTATCAATTCGTTCATAAGGGTCTCTGGAACGTACTGACCTCCGAACTGACCAAATCTTCCGTTACTATCGGGCATATCTTATCTCCTTAAAACCTCTGGAACGCCTAAGGACCTGTAGCGCTTTAACTTATACAGTTCCTTAGCGGCTATCCCTTTTAACCTATATACAACTTCTCAGGGACGCGCGCTCTCGATAAACCTCCTTATTTTTTCGGCATCCTTTACACCATCCGTTTCAACCCCGCTGCTGACATCCACGAGAAACGGCTTATATTTCTTTATCACATCGGCCACATTGTCGGCATTCAAGCCTCCTGCGATGCCGAATTCACGGCCTATATCCCTTATGAGCTCCCAGTCGAACTTCTCCCCGGTCCCAGTGCCGTTGTCCAAAAGCACGTAGTCGGCAGTACTTTCAGCAGCCCGCTTAAGGTCATTTTCATTCCTGATCGTAAAGGCCTTGGTGATTGGAACATCGGTCAGCTTTTTCAGATTCGCTATGTAGCGGTCGTCCTCATGACCGTGCAGCTGTATCTCCTCGATTATTCCATCCTCCGCAAAGCCTGCGGCCTCATCGGGTGGAGTATCCACAAAGACCCCCACCGGCTTTATTCTTTTATCCAGCATATCCCTCAGATGTCTTGCGGCATCCTTGGATATATACCTTTTAAAAGGTCTGGAGAGCACAAACCCGCAATAGTCGGGAAGGTACTGATTGACGGCTTCCACGTCAGCTGTCCTCATGAGTCCGCAAATCTTGATCTTAGCCATTTTATCCTCCTTTTGCTACGTTAGTGAAACGCTGAATAATTCAGGCCTTCCCTGGAAGCTTACACCTCAATTCCTCCAGGGCTGCCCTCTTGTTATCACTTCTCATAAGAGTCTCTCCTATGAGTACCGCGCTGCAATTATTTTCATAAAGCCTCGCAACATCCTCCGCATTTTTTATGCCGCTCTCAGCCACGAATATCTTATCCGAAGGTGCAAGAGTCCTAAGCCTCACTGCGGTATCTATATCCACCGTAAAATCCTTGAGATTCCGGTTATTTACTCCGATTATATCCGCCCCGCTGTACAGAGCGGACTCCATCTCGGCCTCATCATGAGTCTCTACCAGCGCCGACAGGCCAATGGAATGTGCTATTTCCAGGTAATACTTAAGCTTTTCGCGCTCCAGCAGGGTGCATATGAGCAATATCGCCGAAGCTCCGAGTGTCCTGGCCTCAAATATCATATACTCGTCTACGGTAAAGTCCTTACGCAGTACCGGGATACTGACCTCCTGGGCGATCTGCTTTAAATATTCGTCGCTTCCCAGAAAAAAATCCGTCTCCGTAA
>JAFTEI010000238.1 GCA_017453965.1 Lachnospiraceae bacterium | reverse complement strand
CACCTGCCGAGGGTATCATGCCATAGGCGATTATCGCCCCGTCCCTAGTGATGGAAATATCGCTGGTGCCCGCTCCCACGTCCACCAGGGCAATATTCAACATCCTGAAGGACGCCGGTATCGCTACCTCCATGGCCGCAATAGGCTCCAGCGTAAGGTTCGCCACATTGAGCCCCGCCATATTTACAGCCTTGTATAGTCCGTCCACTACCTCATCCGGCAGGAAGGTGGCAATTAAGTCCGCCCCGATATTCTCGCCCTTGTGATCCTCGAGGTCGCTCATGGGATAGTGGTTTAAGTAGTACCTGACCACCGTGTAGCCCACACAGTAGAACTTCATATTGAGGGAATTGTTCTCCAGAAACTGAGAATACGCCTGCTGTGCGCCCTGCAGCTCCAGGGAATAGATATCCTCCGCCGTTATGTCCGTAGGCTCGTCAAAATCCTTCTCCACATGGGTATTTATTGTCCTCAGCACACGACCTGCCGCCGCGATACAGACGTCCTTGAGCTTAAGCCCCGTATCGCGCTCCAGCTGGGACTTCACCTCCCTTATGGACTCCGAGACCGCCTTGATATCGTGAATCTGCCCGTCCAGCATCGAACGGGTCTCGTGCCCCCTGGAATGTATCGCCAGGACGTGGAACTTCTTGCCCTTTGTAAAGCCCACCGTTCCCACGATGCTTCGCGTACCAATATCCAGGCCGAAAACGATGGGCTCTCCCCCCGTCTCCACATAGGGCGTATCCTGCTTATCTGAGGCCGGTGCAGACAGAAAAGCCGGCATAGACGGCGTATCCTCCATGCCCTCTTCATCCTCTTCCTGTGCCCTTAAAATCGCCTTCATATCGGTGATCTTCCCCTCACCGCGTTTTGTAGGGGGTTTGGCCTTAACCCTGCGCATCTTCTGCATATTCCGTACATCTCCCTAAATATTACTTATAATCTGTCACTGATCAGCCTGTCGAGCTGCCGGAAGGTCTCCTCTGCGCTGCCCGAATTGTCTATGATCCCGGTGCAGACACGCCTGAACTCCTCCTCGCTCTTCTGGCTCTTTATGATATTGTCTATCTTTTCATCCGGGTAGCCCCGCGTAGCCTTGAGCCTTTCGCGCCTGACTCCCTCTTTAGCGTAAACATACCATAGTTCATCGCATATTTTATCATAATTTTCCTCGATAAGGAGGGCCGCCTCCAGAAAATAAAAGTCATATTTCCCCGAAAGCCTTATCTTCTCTACATCCTGAATGAGAAACCTTTTTACCGCCGGATGTATGAGGGCATTCATCTTAAGCCTCAACCCGGGTTCGGCAAATACCTTAGCCGCAATGAAATCCCGCTTTAATTCCCCGTCTTCTCCCACGGCCTCCGCTCCGAAGAGCTCCACGTACGGCTCATAGCACTCATGGCCCTTTTTGACCAGGTCCCGCGCGACGTCGTCCGCCCGGATGACATAGGCCGAATATTTATCTTCAAGGTAGTCCAGCACGAGGCTCTTCCCCGAGCCCGCCCCTCCGGTAATTCCGATAAATTTCATTGTACCCATCCTGTTCTTATTCCAGAAAATCCACTGGCACACCACTATTTCGCGAGGGTCCTGCCCTCAATGGCTTTCCAGCCAGTCCCTTCCGGTCTTTATCTCCACTAAAAGCGGCACCGGCAGCGAAGCCGCGCCCATCATCTCCCTTAAGAGAATATCGTGTACCTCCTCCACCTCTTCGGGATGGGTCTCCACCAAAAGCTCATCGTGCACCTGCAAAATAAGCCGCGAACGGAGATTCTTCTCCTTTAGCGCGTTATAGACGTTTATCATCGCGATCTTTATTATATCCGCCGCGGTTCCCTGTATGGGCGCGTTCATAGCCACCCTCTCCCCGAAGGAGCGGACCGCAAACTTGGAGTTCTTCAATTCCGGCATGGGACGCCTGCGCCCGAACCAGGTCTCGGCATAGCCCTTCTCCTTTGCGCTCTCAACCAGTGAGTCTATATATTTTTTGACCTGCGGATAGGTTTCGAAATACTTTTCTATATACTCTTTGGCTTCCTTCTGCCCTATGGACAGGTCCTGGCTCAGGCCATAGGAGCTTATCCCATAGATAATACCGAAATTCACGGCCTTGGCATTGCGCCGAAGCTCCGGAGTCACCTCCTCAAAGGGCACATGAAAGACCTCGGAGGCAGTTATCGCGTGGATATCCTTGTCCTCCTTGTATGCAGCTATTAGCTTTTCATCCCCGGACAGCGAGGCCATTATCCTCAGCTCTATCTGCGAATAGTCCGCGTCGGTAAAGATATAGCCCTCCCGGGGCACAAAGCTCCTGCGTAGCTCGCGGCCCAGCTCTGTACGGACCGGGATATTCTGCAGATTCGGATCTGCGGAGCTTATCCTGCCCGTAGCGGTTATGGTCTGGTTAAAGGTGGAGTGTATCCTGTCCTCCTCCCCTATAAACGGAGCCAGCCCGTCCGCATAGGTAGCCTTGAGCTTGCTCAGGGTCCTGAACTTTAATATATCGTTTACTATCGGATGGTCCGGCGCAAGCTTTTCCAGGACACTGGCATTCGTGGAATACCCGGTCTTGGTCTTCTTTCCGCCGGGCAGCTTCATCTTCTCGAAGAGTACCTCCGAAAGCT
>JAFTEI010000237.1 GCA_017453965.1 Lachnospiraceae bacterium | reverse complement strand
TCTCAAATTTAAGGTTCCTGTCTTCATATTTTATCTTAGACATATTTCTATTCTCCCTTCCCTGAGCTCCTCTTTTAGATTTCAGCCGGATCACTGATCTCATGCTCCTGTCTTCTGGCTCATTTATTATGGTGGAAATATATCATATAGATTTTTCTTTGTAAAACAGTTATAATTTAGAATTGGATATAACATTATCTTTTATCGAGTTTTATAACCAGGGCTGCGGTTAAAACAAAACAGCATAAAAAAACACACTATATTTCTTGACTTTTGTGGTTTTTAATTATAAAATCACTTTGGTTAAATAATTAACAAAGCCCGTTGCAATTTATGGACTACAGAGTACCGGATTGTAAACGGCTTTATTTTTTAGGGGCAAAAGATGACACTTCAACAACTGAGATATGCAGTCGCGGTTTCCGACTGCCATTCCATCAACAAGGCTGCCAAGGCATTCTATCTTTCGCAGCCCGCACTTTCAGGTTCCATAAAGGAGCTTGAGGACGAACTCGGCATCATACTTTTTGAAAGAACCAACAGGGGGGCAAACGTGACCCCTGAAGGAAAACATTTTCTAGGCTACGCGCGCCAGCTTCTGGAGCAATATGAGCTCATTGAAGACCGTTTCATAAATAAACAGGTCAGGGAAAAATTCGGCGTATCCTGCCAGCACTATACCTTTGCCGTAAAGGCCTTTGTGGAGCTCGTAAAAAATGTAGGCATGGACAAATTCGAATTTTCCATAACCGAGACCAGAACGGCCGACGTGCTCGAAGACGTCAGGAGCTTTAAGAGCGAGATCGGCGTGATCTACCTGGATGACTTCAACAGAAGCGCGCTGATGAAGCTTTTGAAGGAAAACGACCTGGCCGCGGAGGACCTCTTCAAGTGCAAGACCTACGTATATCTGTCGGCGGACCACCCTCTGGCAAAGAAGAAGAGCATCAAATTCGAAGAGCTCAAGCCCTATCCCAACCTTTCCTTCGACCAGGGCTCGAACAACTCCTTCTATCTCTCTGAAGAAGTGCTTTCCACAAGAGACTACGACAAGCTTATCAAATGTAATGACCGCGGAACGATATTAAACCTCATGATAGGTTTAAACGGCTATACCTTATGCTCTGGAATCATCTGCGAGGATCTTAACGGTACAGGCTACAAGGCCATCCCCTTAGACGAAAAACAGACAATGGACATCGTCTACATCCATCGTGTCAACTCCACTCTCTCCGCTCTCGGAAAGGAATATATAGAATACCTCAGGGCCTACGAAAAATATATTCTTTGACGGCCTGACGGCCCCCTATGGGAGGATGAACGCCTATACGATAATGTTTATACGACAACGTAAAAAAGACGGCCGGACTTAAAATATCCGACCGTCTTCTTGAATTTGTACGTTACTTAGCGTAATCAGTGGCTCTGCTCTCCCGTATCATATTGACTTTGATCTGCCCGGGATATTCCATCTCGCCCTCAATGCGTTTTGCAATATCGTGCGCCATCAGAACCATGTCTTCATCGCTTACCTGCTCAGGAACTACCATTACCCGAACCTCTCTGCCCGCCTGAATAGCAAAGGACTTTTCTACTCCCTTGAAGGAGTTTGTAATATCTTCTAATTGTTTGATCCTGTTCGTATATGTATCCAGCGTCTCTCTGCGCGCCCCCGGCCTTGCCGCGGAGATCGTGTCCGCTGCCTGGACTATGCACGCAATCAGGGATGTAGGCTCAACATCTCCGTGATGAGACTCAACAGCATTTATAACTATCTGTGATTCCTTGTACTTTCTGCAAAGGTCGGCTCCAAGCTGAATATGTGAGCCTTCCATCTCGTGGTCGACGGATTTTCCGATATCGTGGAGAAGTCCGGCACGCTTTGCCATGCGGACATCCACTCCTATCTCCGCTGCCAGCAGACCCGACAGCTGTGCGACCTCTATGGAATGCTTGAGTGCATTCTGCCCGTAGCTCGTTCTGAACTTCATCCTTCCCAGAAGCTTTACGAGCTCCGGATGGATATTGGGCACGCCGACTTCAAGCACCGTCGCCTCTCCCTCTTCCCTTATCATCGTATCGACTTCCTTCCTGGCCTTCTCGACCATCTCCTCGATGCGGGCCGGATGGATACGTCCGTCGACGATAAGCTTTTCAAGTGCGATACGGGCTACCTCTCTCCTTATGGGATCGAAGCCCGAAAGGATGACCGCCTCAGGTGTATCATCAATTATGAGGTCTATACCCGTCATTGTTTCAAGGGTCCTTATGTTTCTTCCCTCACGGCCGATGATACGTCCCTTCATCTCATCACCCGGAAGCTGTACAACAGATATGGTGGTCTCCGCAACGTGATCCGCTGCGCAGCGCTGAATGGCATTTACCACATAATCCTTAGCCTTTTTGTCAGCCTCCTCCCTTGCACGGGCCTCATACTCCTTAATCATAAGCGCCGACTCGTGCTTGACATCGTCTTCAACAATTTTTAAAAGATATTCCTTTGCCTGTTCAGAGGTCAATCCGGAGATTCTTTCCAGTTCCTGCACACGTTCTTCATTGAGCTTGGCAATTTTTTCCCTTTGAGCATTCAGCTCCTCTTCTCTGGCATTGCAGCTCGCTTCCCGCTTCTCAAGAGCCTCGGCCTTTTTATCCACCGTCTCCTCTTTCTGCTGGGCGCGTCTCTCCATCCGCTGAGCCTCAGCCCTGCGCTCCTTGGCTTCCTTTTCGAGCTCATTCTTAGCCTTAATAGACTCTTCCTTTACCTCGAGAAGCTTTTCACGTTTTAATTCATCGGCTGCCTTCTCAGCTTTTTCGGTGATCTCCTTTGCTTTCTCGTTTGCGTCGCCGAAGATCTTCTTGATCTTCCTTTCGTGGGCGTTGGTCGCAACGATGGCTGCAATAGGAACTGCTATTACCAGAGTAACGATCACGGCAATAATTGCTGCTAAAACACTACTCATTTTATGCAGGAGCACCTCCTTATTCAGTTTTCATTGTTCTTGTTGTAAATTTTAATAAAATGACCGCTGCCAATATACAGCCAGCCAATACTTAAATTGAAATTTACATAAGTCAACTCGTTTATGATATATTATCTGGATTTCAATGTCAAGCAAAACCCGTTCGTTCTCAACCTCGTTCTCAGCCTCGTTCTCAGCCTACGTTCGCAGCCTGAAAGGCTGTTAACAGTAACATTATTTCTTTGTTGCACTTTTGTTATGCCTTGTATGTTATATATACAATCATAAAAAGTACAAAAAAAGAGCAGCAAATCGCTTGAATCTACTGCTCAGACACCTGCTATTCAATTTTCTTACTGACTCATAGCTTCGCAGAATACTTAGCCTGATCGGCATCCGGTATCTCAAGAGCCTGCATGGCCTGTTTAGCCGTTATCTTAAG
>JAFTEI010000236.1 GCA_017453965.1 Lachnospiraceae bacterium | reverse complement strand
TTTCGGGAACGATTACGGAAATCAATATTTCCCTCCACAACATGGCCTCGCAGCAGAGCGTAGCCTATGTTATAGAGTCTGACGCTAAGAATAAGATAGTTTTCTACGTTGCGGAGGAGACCGCGGGCAATATTAAGCCCGGCAATATCGCTGCAGTCAGGAAGAACGGCAAGGAATACACGGCGAAGATCACGAATATCAACGACACGCTGGACAGTACTACGGGGCTTTTCAAGGTGGAGGCCGCTGCAGATACGGACGAGCTTGTAAGCGGTTCGGATGTCAGCTTGAGGACCGACACCAGGCGGGCAATGAACGTTCTTACGGTGCCCATAAACTCAGTTTACTACGATCAGGATCAGGCCTATGTGCTTGTGAATGAAAACAATATTGCAGTGCGGCATGACGTTACTACCGGACTTTCCAACGAAAATGATATTGAGATAAAGGAAGGCATAGATGCTAAGGCCCAGGTCATAACCTCGTATTCTACCCAGCTTAAGGATGGCTCTAAGATCAGGGTTTCGGGTGTCAGCGGCAATTCCGCCGCAGAAGGAGAGAATAAATAATGGGAGCAGCGGCATTAACCAAGGGGTGCCTGAAGCGTCCTGTAACGGTATTGGTAAGCTTAATAGCATTGGTCATCTTTGCAGTGCTTTCCATAAGCAGCATTACCTTAAAGCTCATGCCGGATATTGACTATCCCGTGTTGGCGGTCTATACCGTGTTTCCCGGGGCCGATCCCGAGGAGCAGGACGATATCGTGGCCTCTAAGATAGAGGATTCCATCGCGACCATCTCGGGAGTAAAGACGACGATAGTTCGCTGCTATCAGGATTATAACTTTGTGGCGGCGCAGTTTGAATACGGAGTGGACCTGGATGAGGCCTACGACGACGTAAAAAAGAAGATAGACCAGATCAAGGGAGATCTTCCGGATGATTGCCAGGATCCTACGGTTATAGAGATGGATCTGGATTCACTGGACGACATGACGCTTTCAGTGACTCCTGTGGGTGAGGGCATCGATGTTTTAAAGGAAGTAAACGAGAATATTGATAAAGAACTTAAGAAGCTGTCCTCTCTGGCACAGACCACCATTACAGGAGGAGATGAAAGATATATAAGCGTGGAGCTCATTCCGGAATATGCTTCGCAGTACGGACTGACCATATCCAATGTGGTGGATGCCATCTCTGCGGTCAACTTCACTGTGCCCGCGGGCAGTGCCAGTTTCGGTGATAAAAAGGTAAATTTGAGTTCCAAGGTGGAATACGAGGCTATTCCCGAGCTCGAACAGGTTCCTGTCACTACAGGAAAGGGGCAGGTCATCCATCTGGCCGATGTGGCAAATATCCATTATGCGGTCAGCGACAAGACCGAGCTCAGCCGCTATAAGGGTCAGGACAATGTAAGCATTGGCCTTAAGAGAAAGCAGTCTTCATCGGCGGTCACGCTGTCGAGACAGGTCAATAAGCTGCTCCCGAAGCTGCGGGAGGACAATCCCAATGTGAAGATCGAGATAGTGTCTGACAGTGCTGATACCATCATAGATTCACTGACCTCAGTCGGACAGACTCTGCTTTTGGGAATTGCCCTGTCCATGCTGGTGCTGCTCATATTCTTCGGCGACCTCAAGGCTTCCCTGATCGTTGGCTCGTCAATGCCCATTTCACTGCTGGTTACAGTCATCTGTATGAATTTCATGGGCTTTTCATTAAACGTTGTAACCATGAGCGCCCTGGTTATCGGAATAGGAATGATGGTGGATAACGCCATAGTCGTAATAGAGATGTGCTTCAGAAAGCGTGACGAGGGCATGACCTTCTTTGATTCCGCCTATCTGGGGACAAAGGTGGTCATAGGCTCCATAGTGGGCTCGACCATAACCACGGTGGTGGTTTATCTTCCGCTGGCAATGATGAAAGGGCTTTCCGGGCAGATGTTCGGACAGCTGGGTTATACCATTATCTTTGCCCTGCTTTCATCGCTGGTTTCCGCCATGACCATAATCCCCTTTTTCTTCTCGCGCTACCAGCCCGTTGAGAAAAAGGAGATCCTCACAAATAGGATATTGAGCAAGGTCTCCAGGGGCTATGCAAGGGTATTGAAGAGTGTCCTTAAGATAAAGAAGACTACCGTACTTATAGCAATCCTTCTCTTCGCGGGCTCCATGGCTCTGGCTACCCAGCTTAAGACGGAGCTCATGGGCAGTACCGATGAAGGTATCGTGAACTTAAGCCTGACCTTCAGACCGAATCTTTCCCTTGGGGAGATGGATAAGACGGTGGAGAGGCTCGAAGCGTTTGTCGGGGCACAGCCGGAGGTTGACAGATATTCCGTTACGATCAACGAGTCGTCTACGTCGGCAACTGTAAGGGCCTATAAGGTGAAGGGCTTAAAGCAGTCCTCCCAGGATATAGCTGACAGATGGAATAAGGAGCTGGTGAATTTTTCAACTGATTGTGTGATAAATGCTTCCTCTGGCTCTTCAATGGGAGGAGCGGGTTTTGCGAGCGGCTCTACCAAGGAGATCGATATTGAGTGCACCGACAGGGAGGACCTGCGGGAAGCGGCTGCTATGATAGAGGATATGATGCACAACACCGATGGAGTTTACGGAGTGGAATCCACTGCGAGGGAGTCCGGCTCCAAGGTCGAGGTTGTGGTGGACCCTGTGCTTGCAAGAGCCAAGGGCTTTTCGCCCCAGCAGCTTGCGGGTCTGGTAT
>JAFTEI010000235.1 GCA_017453965.1 Lachnospiraceae bacterium | reverse complement strand
GAAAGCAGTGTCCTTCCGGTGTCCGCGCCGTAAAGCACCTCCGCCAGAGTCCTGCTTAAGGGATCCGAAGCCGAGGGCTTAAACACATATTCCGCTATCCTGCCTATTTCCTTTTCCAGGCCCTCCTCCCTCAAAAGGGACAGGGCAAAGAGCCCGCAGCTGTCGGCCCCGGTCTCCCCGTCCCTTAGGGTCTCCGCCGCAAGAGCCCTGACTCCGGCCATGGAATTCAGATCCCTGTCGGCATCCTTCGAGCTGAAGCTCTCTATTTCCAGGTTCTTAAAGCACTTCTTCACTGAGGCGATAAAATACGAGCTCCTGGCTGCCGCCCCGTCCTCACCCGTCCCGGAATAGGTAAGAGTAAGCTCCTCCGTCGGCTTGGTCACCGCCATGTAGAAATACAGCCTCTCTGTTCCGATATTTTCATAGGCCGTCGGAGCCAGGGTAAAGCTCTCGGATAAGAACTGCCTGTCCATATCGTTCAGGATGCCCTTATTCGAGCCCTCCGCCGGAACCTTGCCCTCATTCACCCCGAGAAAATACAGATATTTGATTCCGCTCAGGCGGCTCCTCTTCATATCTCCAGCCATAATGCACTTTCGCCCGGGGGGCACTACTCCAACCCTTATCTCCTCCAGCCCGGCATTTATGAGCTCCCCATACTCCTTCAGTGAAAGCTCCTCGTCAAATATGAGCTCCCTCATTACATCCAGCAGGGAAATGAATTTGCCATATATCTGCGAATACTCGTCGGAGCGGGCTTTATCCCCCTCCTCAGCGAATTCATCTGCACGTATGAGGATTTTATTTTCAATCTCTCTTTCCTCCAGACACCCCTGCAGGATATTGCAGATCTCCCCGCATTTTAGTCTCTCACTCTTTGAAAGCTTTTCATACAGGGGGCCTGTCTCCTCCATGAGCTGCAGCCGTATCCGGTTTAAATCCTCTAGCTCCTCCTCATTCACAGCCCTGCCCCTGTATTTAAACTCTTTGGAATAGCCTGAGTGTCCCTTTATCCCGGCGGCGCGCACATAGTTTTCCAGCCTGTCCGTATCGTCGGGGCCTATATCGCTCATCGTCCCCTTAAGATAGTGGAAGACCGCGTCAAACTGAAAATCGCTTATCACGATATTCAGCAGCGAACGGATGTATTCGACAAAAGGATCCAACCTTATCCCCCTGGTCTCGTCTATGAAGACCGGCAGCTCCATCCGCAGCGCTTCTTCCTTTATAAGGCGGCCATAGGAGGCGGTATCGCTCATTACCACTCCGATCTCTCCATAGCTGCAAAGCCCCCGGCTTAGCAGTCCCTTTATCCTTCCCAGTACGTACCTTACCTCAGTTCTGGGAGAATCCGTCTCAACTATCCGGATTCTGCTGACCTCTCCCTCATAGACTCCCTGCTTTTTCCTGAAAAGCCTTTGCTCCAGATGATCCAGCTCAGGCCTGTCCGCAAGCCTCCTTTTGTCATTGTCGTACAGCCGTATCGTATTGACCTTTACTCCGCACTCTTCGGCCAGAGCCCGCAGATCGGCTGCGGCGCTTAAGGGCAGCTCAAAGAGCTCGCCGTCGCTTCCGTCGTAATCAAGGGTCACGTAGAGCTCTGCCGCCCGTCTCATGAGCATTTTGATAAATCTGTACTGGATGGGCGTAAAGCCAGTAAAGCCGTCGAAGAACACTGCCGCCCCGTCCAGAAACTCCGCCCCCTCCGAGCGCCTTATAGCTGCGTCCAGCAGCTCCTCCCGGGTTATGTAGCTGCCCTCCATCCGCTTCCTGAAGGCCTCGTATATGAGCTTTATGTCCTGCAATTTGGCATGAAGATACCCGCGGGATACGGACTTTTCCAGCATCCTGTCCACATCCCCCGGAAGTATATCGTATTGTATGAATTCTGAAATTATGGATTTTATCTCACTGACATAGCCCGGCTTTAAGGAATTTTCCTTAAAGACCGCAAGCCTGTCTCCCAGCTCCCTGATAAGCCCTCTGATAAGGAGATTCTTCCCCGTGTCGTCCAGAATGACCGACCTGTCGGCTCCGGCGCTGTCAAATATCCTGTGGGCAAAACGGCTGAAGGAGAGCACGTCGATATTGAGGATGCCCTTTCCCGGCATCCTTTCAGAGGTCTCCCTTATGACCCTGAGTGAATCCTGCTCAGGTACAACGATGATAAAATTTTTACTGAGTGACTTCGGCGCCTCCCCGACCACTGCGGCATAAAGCCTCTCGGTCTTGCCGTAGCCCGAGCCGCCCAGGATCAGATTTAAGCTCATAATTTAACTGTATTAAGCTGATCCAGCCAGATCCTGGCCTCCGCGTCCGAGGGCATCCTCAGGTCGCCTCTCGGAGAGACCGCCACTGTCCCCACCTTGGGCCCGTCGGGCAGACAGGAGCGCTTAAACTGCTGCGAGAAAAACCTCCTGTAGAAGGTCTTAAGCCATTTAAGGATAGTCTCCGGCCCATACTCCCCCTCAAAGGCCAGCCCGGCCAGCTTAAATATCTTCGCCGGCTCAAAGCCATAGCGCAATACATAATATAAAAAGAAGTCGTGCAGCTCATAGGGCCCCACCAGGTCCTCCGTCTTCTGAGATATCTCTCCGTTCTCAGGCGGGAGCAGCTCCGGGCTTACGGGCGTATCCAGGACGTCCCTCAAGACCCTTGCCAGTACCTCGCTGCCGGAATTGTCCGCTTCGTAAGCTACCAGATGGCGGACAAGAGTCTTCGGCACTCCCGCGTTCACCGCATACATGGACATATGATCCCCGTTGTAGGTGGCCCAGCCCAGGGCCAGCTCCGAAAGGTCCCCGGTACCTATGACGATGCCGCCCAAACCGTTTGCCACGTCCATCAATATCTGCGTTCTCTCCCTGGCCTGTGCATTTTCATAAGTCACATCGTGCACAGCTTCATCGTGGCCTATATCCCTAAAATGCCGGCTCACGGCTTCCCTTATGCTTATCTCCCTGACCGTCGCTCCAAAGCTTTTCGCCAGCTCCAGGGCATTATTATAGGTCCTGTCCGTCGTTCCGAAGCCGGGCATGGTTATCGCCGTTATGTCCTTTCTGGAAAGCCCCAGGGCGTCGAAGGCCCTCACGGTCACAAGAAAGGCGAGGGTAGAATCCAGTCCGCCCGATAGCCCTATCACAGCCCCTGCGCCTCCGATATGCTTAAGCCTCTTCTTGAGCCCCATGGCCTGAATTGACAAGATCTGCTCACAGCGCCTGGACCGCATACCCTCGTCCTCGGGGACAAAGGGGAACCTCCCCGGTCTGACCTCGGGCTTAAATTCGTCATGCGCCATGTCAAAGCCTATATGCAGATAGTCTCCGCATGCGACGCTTTCAAAGGTATTCATCCTCCTTCGCTCCGAGGAGAGCTTCTGCACATCAATATCCCCATAGGCTATCGAGTTCTCAAAGAGCGGCGCTTCTCCGGTTATCCTGCCGTTTTCGGCTATGATGCTCCCTCCGCCAAATACCAGGTCCTGTGTAGATTCCCCTTCTCCGGCGCAGGCATAGACGTAGCCCGAGACCAGTCTCGCAGAGAGGCCCGAGATCAGATTCCTCCTGAAATCGTCCTTCCCCACCACCTCATTGGAGGCGCTCAGATTGACTATCAGATTGGCCCCGGCCTTCGCATGCCGCCCCGAGGGCGTATCTATGACCCAGGCATCCTCACAGATCTCGGCACCGACTATCACTCCGTCATAGCCGTCGGAGCCTTCAAACAGGATGTTCGTTCCGAAGGGTACCCTGTCCTCTCCTATGTTTATGTAAACTAATTCCTCACTGCCCTCAGTAAAGTATCTCTTCTCATAAAACTCGGAATAGTTAGGTATGTTTTTCTTAGGAATCAGCGCAAGTATGCGGCCTTTATGAAGAGCGGCAGCCACGTTGTAGACCTTGCCCCTGAATGCGAAGGGCAGGCCCACGAAGACAAGCGCATTCCTTACATAATCTCTTATGTAAACCAGTGCCTCCACAGCGCGGCTCAGGAGCGTCTTCTGCAAAAAAAGATCCCCGCAGGTATAGGCGGTTATGCTAAGCTCGGGAAAGACAATAACCTCTGCTCCCCGGCCGCTGGCCTCACCTATCTTTTTCACTATCTCATTTTTGTTGAATTCAGTATCGGCGACCCTCAGCTCGGGAGTTACCGCCGCAACCTTTACATACCCGTTATACATGCAGCACCCTACCTTTATTTATCTTTTCTGACTATTCCACTTCCGGCAGTATCTCATCCAGTGCGCTTAAAAATGCGCCCATCTCCTCATCCGTCCCTATGCTTATACGAAGATACTCGTCTATCCTGGGCTTGTTGAAATACCGGACATAGATGCCCCTCTTCTTGAGCTCCTCAAATATCCTTGCAGCGTGATATTCCGGATGCCTTGCAAAGATAAAGTTAGCCATCGAATCCGCAAATTCAAAGCCCCGCTTCTTAAGCTCTGCCTTGCACCGCTCCCGGGTCGCCCTGACCCTTCCCGTGATCTCCCCGAAATATTCCCCATCCCTTATGGCCTCGGCTCCGGCTATTAGGGAGGGCATATTCAGTGTATAGGAATTTACCGAAAACTTTACATCGTTCAGATATTTGATAAGCTCCGGACATCCAAAGGCATAGCCCAGCCGCATTCCGGCCATGGCCCGGGATTTGGACATTGTCCTGACTACGATGAGATTTTCGTATTTATTAATAAGGGGCAGACAGGTCTCTCCGCCGAAGTCTATATAGGCCTCATCTACTATGACCACGCTTTCGGGATTTCCCGCAATTATTCTCTCCAGCTCCTCTTTTCCTGCAGCTATTCCCGTGGGCGCATTTGGATTCGCCAGGACGATCCCTCCGTTTTCCCCCATGTAGTCCTCAGGGTCGACGCTGAAGTCCTCCCTTAAAGGAAGCTGCCTGTAGGGAATCCTGTACACCTCCGCCCAGACATCGTAAAAGGAATAGGTTATATCCGGAAAAAGCACCGGCTTGTCCCCGTTAAAGAAAGTCATAAAGCACATCGAGAGCACGTCATCCGAACCAACTCCGACGAAAATCTGATCCTTCCCCACTCCGTAATACTCCGAGAGCGCTGAGACAAAGCCGTCACATACCGGATCGGGGTACAATCGCAGTCTCTCATAGTCCGCCTCCTTAAGCGCCCTGATTACCCTGGGCGACGGAGGATAGGGGCATTCATTCGTATTCAGCTTTATGACCTTTATCTTGGGCTGCTCCCCCGGAGTATAGGGAACGACCCTCCTGATATTATCCCTTAAGCCCATATTTCTTTGCGACCCTCTCAAAGCCGGGAAGTGAATTAACTATAGTTTCATATGCCACGCAGTAGGAAAGCCTTACATAGCCCCCGTAGCAGAAGGAGGTTCCGGGAACTACCAGGATATGCTCCTCTTTGCACTCCGCAACGAATTCCTTCTCGTCGGGCACCGGACTCTTTATCCACAGATAAAAAGCTCCCTCGGGGCGCACGCACTCAAAGCCCGCCTGGGTAAGTCCTTCGTAGATCTTGTCCCTGTTTTTTGCGTAAAAGGCCACGTCGGCCTTCTCATCTATGCATTCCGCCACTACCTTCTGGAACAGCGAAGGGGCGTTGACACAGCCTATGACTCTGTTGGCGATGGTAACCGCTGCGAAGAGCTCCTCATAATCCGCAGCCTCCTTCGGCACCACGAGATAGCCTATCCTCTCTCCCGGCAGCGACATGGACTTGGAGAAGGAGTATCCCACCATCGTATTGTCGTAGTATTTTGTGATATAGGGTACCTCCGCATCCGTATATACCAGCTCCCTGTAGGGCTCATCCGAGATAATGAAG
>JAFTEI010000234.1 GCA_017453965.1 Lachnospiraceae bacterium | reverse complement strand
TCAAAATAGAGGATATACGTACAAAGTATAACTACACTCTTTTAAAGAGGGGGATGGAAAGGGCGCGCAAGGTCAACCGCATGGTCGACGGCAAGACCACCGTGGATATAAGGGATGCTTCCAAGCTCAATAATTTTGAAAGGCGGAGCTACTGCATAGATAAATACAATGAATATGCCGGGAAGGTCAAAAAGGAGCCCGGCAAATATAAGTACAGCGCCATGGACGTGGTGACGACGGACATAGAGGAGCTCACAAAGGACTACGACCTCACCGGTGAAATGGATATAACAAAGGATGAGACCTATGAAAAGTATTTCCGTGTAAAGAGCATAGCCGATATGGCGGATAAGCTCGATAAGGACCCGACGGGGAAGGACATTGCAGGCTATGAGAGGATGTCCGTACAGCAGAAGGAGGAATTGTATATCCGCGCGAGTCTCTTCAGGGATTATTTCCGCCGCTGGGAGGGCAAAATGCAGTATACCCGCTCCGAGGCGTATGAGTTTCTCTATGACACGGACGATATGCAGGGCAACAATGAGATAATCGCGGGAATAGACAAGCATTACCGGAAAAATACCTTCAGCGAGATGCTTCAAAAGGTCAGTGACAGATATGAGAAGGAGACTGACGACAAAGTAAAGGAGAAGCTTGGAGAGTTAAAGACATTCTTAGGCGGGATGGTGCTGGAAAACGACTACGATGCCAAGGCGGTGAAGGAATTCGGCAAGGATGCCTATGAGGCATATAAGGCCTCCTATCTGCTGAAAAAGAAAAAGGAGGCCATCAAAAAAACCTACATCCAGGATCTCAATACTCAGAAGATCGAGGGTATTGAAGCCGGGGAGCAGGACGAAGAAAAGCTGGAGCAGAAGGTGGAGGAAGCCCTTGCCATTCAAAATGGGATAGAGCGCTATATCGCCAGGCAAAAGGAGGAGCTTGGTAAGTACGGGGCAGAGAATGTCACCTCCAAAAATGTGGAGACCATCAATATCTTTGACAGCGACATGAAAACCAGGGAAAAGGAGAAGGGGGACGAGCTTACCCAAAAGGAGAAGACCGAGGCCATCAGAGCCCATTATGAGAACTATGTGGAGATAGTCCGGAAAATGGACGAGACCTACTGCAGCGATGTAAACATATTGGAGAACCTGGATTCCGTCCTGGCTGACCTTAAATTCGCCCGGGATTTCGACAGGTTCTTAAGAGCTAATAAGGGAGAGAATCACCAGCTCCTGCTTCGCTCTAAGGGCTTCGGGATCGAGGAATCCGAAGCTTTGGATAAGTACAGCCGTATCGTCAGGGCTGTGGACGGCTATGTGCAGTGCTTCCTCTTAGATCACGGCATCCAGAATGTGGCTTCCTATACGTCCGTATTCAGCAGAAATTCCTGCAAGAGATCATTGATAGCCAAGGATCCCAGGTATTTCAAGGATTTTGTCAATGCCACAGGGGAGCTTAAAAAGAAGCTTTCCGAGGAAAAGGAGAAGGATGCGAAGGATCAAAAGATCCGTGAAGAGCTTCAGGAGGTAGAGGAGCTTTATAAGAAACAGAAGGCGCTTATCGAGGAGGAGGAGAAGCTCGAGGGTAAAGCCGATGAGGCAGGCGACAGACAGGTACATCAGACAGCCACGACCGGAGAAAAGAGCCTGAAGGTACGCCGGGTCAATCCGTATGAGACACGCTACAATGAGCTTAAATCACAGCTTCGGACCGAGGAGGATGCCTGGAAGGGCTATCAGGCAGTCCTCTATAATATGTCGGGTATTTATGATGAAAAGGTGAAGCTGGAGGAAACAAAGGAAGGCAAAAGGGTAGACTATATCACTGATAATAAGGAAAAGAATCTCCGGGAGCTAAAAGACCTTCTGCATGCCCCTGCCCTTGAAAGATCCAGGAACTATGTGGAGGAGCTGTTCAAATTTATCGAGAAGAACGCAGAGGATAAGGATCTGACCAGGCCGGAGAATCTCACGGAGCTGCTGCAAAAGGCGAAGAATGCAGGGCGCTTCAGGCTCTCCGCCGGAGCGCGCCGGGAGGCAGGACTGAGACTGGAGCAGTACTCGCGCAGCAAGACCGCCATGAGAGACTTCTATATCTGGAGAAATACCCAGATCGACAATGAATTGCTCAAGGAGAAAGCTAAGATCTTCGGGAATGATGCATTTATGGAGAAGAACGTGGACAAGGTCCGCACAGTTATGGATTCCATAGCTGAGGCAAATGCCTCCGTAAATGATATGCAGACCCCTGAGTTCCTTGACAGCCTTAAGGATACGCTGGAGATAAAGGGAATCGACGAGAGGCAGTTCATGTTCCTTATGCGCCGTCATCATGTGGGGACCTCCGGTCTTGCCAATACCTTAAAGGACGCTGAGAGAGCCGAAAGAAATAAGGAGAAGGCAGGGAAGTATCTGACTATCGAGACCCGTGATGATTTCCTTTTACAGACCGCAAAGGAGGTCCTGGAAATTGGAGACATCCTGAAGGAAGAAAATCTCAATGAAGAATATATATTAAAGCATTTTGAGGAGTGCTATTTTATCGCCAACAGGCTGATGGCCTTCCAGCAGCTCTATTACGGGGAGAGGGACAGATTTAAGGCGATCGGGTATTATAATGAGAACCGTGACCTGATGCGAAGGATCGACGCTCTTTTCGATAAGGGACATGGAGAGCCCTATGCTCTTTATTATAATGTGGTTATGTCCATCGCCAATAAATACGGAGTTTCCTCCTCCGGTGCCCTTAACTTTGGACTGCCGATGGAAGAGGTGGAGAGGCTTAGAAATGCGGGAGCCCCTGATGCTGAGAGCTCCAGGATCGCAGAAGAGAATCTTAAAAAGGCGGAGCTTAAGACGGAACAGGCCTTTGAGACCCTGAAGGCGGCCTTAAGGCGGGATAAGATGATGCTTGAGGTCCAGTCTGCCCTGGATGCCTCGCTTGCCGGAGTTAAGAATAGGAGCCGGTATGGCCTGGATGGCTCAGATGAGATGGTACAGAAGCTTAATAATTTTTATAACGAGCACGATAAGACGGAAAAACTGGCCGGTGATTTTTATAAGAACTTTAAGGATTATGGAAAGAACAATCCGTATATCGTAAAATATACCCAGACCGACTTCTTCACTCCGCAGTTTATGTTTTTTATGGCGAAGGATCAGGCTTTTGACAAGGCTCAGGACAAGGTCAGCAATATTGACACCACCATCGCCTTTCAGAATTTATATACGCGTGACAGGAGGAGCGTCGGTAAAAACCTGAACGCCATAGACAGGCAAAAGTGCAACAGGGCCCTTGGGTTCGTGCAGGCATTGGGCCTGGATACCGGAAAGCTTAAGATGTCCGGCAAAGACTTTGCGTATAATGAGGAATGGCTGGATAAAAATTTCTGCAGGGAGTTTTACGAGGACATCATCAATGCCCAGAATCTTTGCATGAGGTTTGAAATGGATGGCGATTTCATGCAGCTGGACATCTATGAAAACGAGGTGGAAAAACGTAAGTCACAGGGAAGCGATGAATTCGTTTCAATCTATGAAGGTCACGCCCCCATGCTGGAGAAGCTGAATAAGGAGCAGGATGCGCTGGATGATGAGCTGAGCCGCGCGGACCTGAAACGGGTGAGAAAGAAAAAGGCGCTTGAAGCCCTGAAGGAAAAACAGGGAAAAACCGCTTCCGGTGAGCCCGCTCCCCTTGAGGAGGAGATCCGAAAAGCATCGGCAGAGCTGGAGGAAGCGCAGGCCGAATATGATAAGGCCATGAAAAAAAGTCTTGAGAAGGGGAATGAGATCGTCGCATTAGAGGAAAAGATGAATGAGTGGCAGAAAAGAGCCGGCATGGCGGACTACGGCCTCGTTACCAAGGATAAGCTTACGGTCTTAAAGGCAGCAAGAACCATCTTTTCCGATGGCAGGACAAGATTTATAGTCTCCACCTTCTTTAATTACGTGTCCGCTTATATGCTTAAGAAGGGGATACGTATGGACGGGGTATATACAAACCAGAAGGTTTATGAGGAGCTGCTTAAAGAAGGGTCGCTGTCGGACCGTGACAGTCAGAGGGCGGCACTTGATTTTGGAGAAAGGATCTCAACTGAGCACGATAAGGAAAATGAGGCTCTCTTTAATAAGCAGTTGGAATTTATCGAGACGGGCGCATACCTGGAGAAGCTTAAAGAGCTTCAGAGCAGGGAAAAGACCATCGAAAAAGAAAAGGCTGCCATGGAAAAGGAGAAAAGAAAGCAGTACGAACAGTCAATGAAAGAAGATGCGGCCGAGAAAAAGAAAGAGGAAAAATTGCGGCAGGATATCTTAAAGACCATCGAAAAGAAGAAAGCCGAGGCGAATAAACAGCTGATTGCCGACGAAAAGAGGGAGCAGAGGGAGCTGGAAGAGGCCAGGAAGCTCAGCGAAAAGATGATACAGAAGAAGCAGAAGGAACTGGAGAGGCAGGAGAAGCTGAGGAAGAAAGAACAGGAGACGCTGAGGAAGGAACAGGAGAAGAAAGAGAAGAACCGAAAGAAATAGGCAGCTATGAAAATTTTGAAATTTTTTAAAAAAAAATTTTGCCAATTACTGCCAACAGTCGTTTTCGGTACGTATATATAAGCAGAAGGTAATCATTAAAAGACAAGAGGGGGCAGAGTCCCTTGGTAAATACGGAGGTCACAAATGTGACTATCGTTCAACAAAGTTTCAAAAAATCAGGAGGGCAGTTAAAATGTCAGAACGCGAAAATCAAAACGATGTTGAAATCAAAAAGTTGAGCAAGGAAGAACTTGGAGCAATAGCAGGCGGCAACGCACAGGAAACGTCAAATGACAGCCGCTTTCTTAACAGCCTGAACGGCTCGACGGACCGTTACGGCCCGGAGCGTATTTCGTGGTCATTTGGAACTCTTTCTGCGGAAATCACAAAAGGCTGGGCGTCAGTCGGAATAAAAGCAGAAGTGTGTTGGCTTTGCGGCGGTTTCGGCAAGGGCAACAAATATTATCTTGACGGCAAAGAGATCTCTCAGGAAGAGGCTCGTCAGCACGCAATGGAAGTTACCGGGCACTATATGACGGAAAATGATTGGATGTGGTAAAAATTTTTGCCAATTACTGCCAACAGTCGTTTTCGGTACGTATATATAAGCAGAAGGTAATCATTAAAAGACAAGAGGAGTCAGAACCCCTTGGATAATACGGGGAGTCACAAATGTGATTACCGTTCAACAAAATTAAAAAAAATCAGGAGATCAATTAAAATGGCAGAACGCGAAAATCAAACCAATGTTGAAATAAAAAAGTTGAACAAGGAAGAGCTTGACCAGGTGGCGGGCGGCAACGCGGAGCAAACGTCAAATGACAGCCGCTTTCTTAACAGCCTGAACGGCTCGACGGATCGTTACGGCGTGGCGCGTATTACGTGGTCATTTGGAGCTCATACTTCGGAAATCACAAAAGGCTGGGCGACAGTCGGAATAAGAGCAGAAGTGAATTGGGGTGGCGGCGATTACGGCAAACGCAACAGATATTATCTTGACGG
The DNA here is from genome assembly GCA_017453965.1 of Lachnospiraceae bacterium. Taxonomy (GTDB): domain Bacteria; phylum Bacillota; class Clostridia; order Lachnospirales; family Lachnospiraceae; genus NK4A144. Next base: position 17,743 of record JAFTEI010000234.1, on the reverse strand, counting down.
CAAAGAGATTACTCAGGAAGAGGCTCGTCAGCACGCAATGGAAGTTACCGGGCACTATATGACGGAAAAAGATTGGATGTGGTAAAAAATTTTCCACCTGTGCGGTTTCATCAACCGCACAGGTGGATTTTTTTTTATGGCATGATGTGGGCGTTTAGTGTATAATGTTCTTCGTTCGGGTCGTGTCCCCCTTTGTTTCATTTGAACCTACATTTACTTTAAACGGGAATCCGAATATCGCGAAGTATGATGTCGGGCCGCGCCTTTATAAGGCTTGCCTTAATCGGCAGCAGCGGAAGGCAGATTACGAGCTGAGGCCACCCACCTAGCTTTGCTAGGAGTCAACTGGCAAAGGGGGCGCACCTGGATGTATGAGTGTCTGCGTGAAGAGGCTTGACACTTTCAAACAGGCATTCATGGTACAGCTGTCTTTTGCAGAGGTTTTATGGAAAGGAATTTTAAGCTCGTCATAAGCTATGACGGAACCAGGTATTTCGGGTGGGAGCACCAGCCCGATACGGATATGACCATTCAGGGGAAGCTCGAGAACGTACTGACCCGGATGTGTCAGGAGGAGCGGGAAGAGGCGGCCGTTTTGGATAAGGTTCAGGTCATCGGCGCCGGGAGGACGGACGCCGGAGTCCACGCCAGGGGAATGGTGGCAAGCGTGAAGCTCGATACGGATAAAGCTCCGGAGGAGATACTGACATACGCGAATAAATATCTGCCGGAGGATATCAGCGTAAACAACGTAAGCGTCGCTTCCGACAGGTTTCACGCCAGATACAACGCCATAGCCAAGACCTACAGATATACCCTGTGGAGCGGGGCGGCGAAACCGGTCTTTGACAGGAAATATGTATATGTCTTAAATGAAAGACCGGATATTGACGAGATGAGGTCGGCGGCGGAATATCTCATAGGGGAGCACGATTTTAAGAGCTTCTGCGGGAATACTCACTTTAAGAAATCCACTGTAAGGAAACTGGACAGTTTAAATATAGAGACCAGCGGCAATTATATAAGGCTGTATTTTCACGGCAACGGCTTTTTGCAGAATATGGTGAGGATAATCACCGGAACACTTTTGGAGGTGGGCTTCGGACGCATCGCCGCGAGCGAGATGGAAGGGATACTTAAAGGCAGGAGCAGGACGCTTTCGGGACCGACGGCACCGCCACAGGGGCTGACGCTCATGAAAGTAGAGTACTAAGCAGTGATAAAGGTGTTGGTACAACAGCACAGGAGGAGATTATGATAAAAACGAAACTGGAAGAGATCAAGAATAAGGCCCTTAAGAGGATCGAGGAGAGCAGCGACCTGGAGGCCTTAAACGAGGTGCGCGTCGCACTGCTCGGGAAAAAGGGAGAGCTGACCGCGGTTTTAAAGGGGATGAAGGAGCTTTCAGCCGAGGAGCGCCCCAAGGTCGGCGCCATGGTCAACGAGCTTCGAAGCGACCTGGAAAAGCGGCTTAACCACGCAAAGGACGTCATCGATTACAAGGTGATGGAGGAGAGGCTTAAGGATGAGGTCATAGACGTGACCCTGCCCGCAAAGAGGCCGGCCATGGGGCACAGGCACCCGAACCAGATAGCCCTCGAGGATATGCAGAATATCTTTATCGGCATGGGCTACGAGGTGGTCGAGGGCCCGGAGATAGAGCGGGATTACTACAATTTCGAGGCACTCAACATCCCCGCCGACCATCCGGCCAAGGACGAGCAGGATACCTTCTATATAAATGGAGAATTCCTTTTACGTACCCAGACCTCGGGAGTACAGGTTCACGAGATGGAAAAGGGAAAGCTTCCTATAAGGATGATTAGCCCCGGAAGAGTTTTCCGTTCGGACGAGGTGGATGCCACACATTCCCCTTCCTTCCATCAGGTAGAGGGACTGCTTATATATGAGGACGTTTCATTCTCCGACCTTAAAGGAACTCTTGCGGAGTTTGCCCGTGAGCTCTTCGGAGAGGAGACGAAGGTCAAGTTCAGACCCCACCACTTCCCCTTCACCGAGCCCTCGGCGGAGATGGATGTAAGCTGCTTTAAGTGCCACGGGAAGGGCTGCCGCTTCTGCAAGGGAGAGGGGTGGATTGAGATCCTGGGCTGCGGCATGGTGCATCCCCACGTGCTGGAGATGAGCGGCATAGATCCCCTTAAATACAAGGGCTTCGCCTTCGGAGTGGGACTTGAGAGGATCGCGCTTTTGAAGTATGAGATAGATGATATGAGACTGCTGTATGAGAATGATGTGAGGTTTTTGAATCAATTCTGAGCTCGCGCATAGATTTGTAAACATTGCGAGCGAGCTCCGCCCGATTTATGTAAACCTAAATCGGGTCACCACGTTTGATCAGGACATATTAATTAATAGGAGTAAATTATGAATACATCTTTAAAATGGATACGGTCATATGTTCCGGAGCTTGAGTGCACGGATAGGGAATATATGGACGCTATGACGATGACGGGCACCAAGGTGGAGGGCTTCAAGCGCCTGGACAGGAACCTTGAAAAAATCGTTGTGGGACAGATAAAGTCAATAGAGAGGCACCCGGACGCGGATAAGCTCGTGGTCTGCCAGGTGGATACAGGGAGTGAGACGATACAGATAGTCACTGGAGCGCCCAACGTTAAAGAGGGGCAGAAGGTTCCGGTGGTTCTCGCCGGAGGAAGGGTGGCCGGGGGTCACGACGGCGGGCCGCTGCCCGAGGACGGCATAGAGATAAAGGACGGGAAGCTAAGAGGCGTGGAGTCCCACGGAATGATGTGCTCTATAGAGGAGCTGGGCTCAGGAAGGGACGTCTTCCCCGACGCTCCCGAGGAAGGGATCTATGTCTTTAAGGATTCCGTAAATGTGGGCGACGACGCGGTGGAGGTGCTCGGGCTCCACGACACCGTCTTTGAATATGAGATAACCTCCAACAGGGTGGACTGCTACTCGGTACTCGGAATAGCCAGAGAGGCCGCGGCCACCTTTGGTAAGCCCTTTATCGCGCCGGAGGTTCCCGAGACCGGAGTTAACGAGAGCGAGAAGACGGCCGACAATATCAGCATAGAGATAGAGGATAAGGACCTTTGCACCCGCTATGTAGGCAGGGTGGTTAAGGACATTAAATTCGGGGAATCTCCCGACTGGATGAAGGAGAGGCTCCGTTCGGCGGGAATAAGGCCCATCAACAACGTGGTTGACATAACTAATTATGTGATGCTCGAATACGGCCAGCCCATGCATGCCTTCGACCTTTCGACGATAGCGGGAAATAAAATCGTAGTGCGCCGGGCCAAGGACGGAGATAAGTTCACCACCCTGGACGGGCAGGAGAGGAACTTAGACCACGATGTCCTTATGATCTGCGACGGCGAGAAGGAGATAGGAATCGCGGGAATCATGGGAGGAGAAAATTCCATGATAACCGAGAACGTTCACGATATGCTCTTTGAGGCGGCCACCTTTAACGGGGCAAATATCAGAAAGTCCGCCAAGAGGATAGGGCTTCGCACCGACGCTTCGGGCATCTTCGAAAAGGGACTCGATCCCCATAACGCCCTGGACGCAATGAACAGGGCCTGCGCGCTCATAGAGGAGCTGGGCTGCGGCAGAGTCTTAAACGGAGCCGTGGATGTTCACGGGGAGCTGCCGGAGAAGAAGCATATTGCGTTTGAACCCGAAAGGATAAATAAGTACCTGGGAACAGATATACCAGCTGAGACCATGCTGGACTACTTCAAGCGTCTCGAGGTGGAGTACGACGAGGGCACAAAGGAGCTCATAATCCCCACCTTCAGGCAGGACCTTGTCGGCTTTGCGGACAGCTCTGAGGAAGTGGCAAGGTTCTTCGGCTACGACAAGATACCGGTGACCCTCCCTTCATCCTCAGCGGGACTGGGAAAGCTTGGCTTTAAGCGGATGGTAGAGCAGGTGGCGAGGAATATCTCGGAGTTTTCCGGGTTTTCACAGGCCATGGTCTATTCCTTTGAAAGCCCCAAGGTCTTCGATATGCTTAGGCTCCCCGAGGACGCACCTGAGAGACAGGCAATAAAGATATCAAACCCCCTGGGAGAGGATTTTTCCATAATGAGGACCCTGCCTCTAAACGGCATGCTGACCTCCCTGTCCACCAACTATAACCGCAGGAATAAGGACGTTAAGCTCTATGAGCTCGGAAATATATATATCCCCAAGTCGCTGCCCTTAGAGGAGCTCCCCGACGAGCGCATGCAGTTTACCCTGGGCTTTTACGGGGAGGGAGACTTCTTTACCCTAAAGGGAGTAGTGGAGGAATATCTTTTCAAGGTAGGAATGCGGGAGCGGACCAAATATGACGCCTCTTGCAGCAGACCCTATTTCCACCCCGGCAGGCAGGCAGATATAATCTATGACGGCAAAAAAATAGGGTATCTTGGCGAGATACATCCGGCTACCGCCAAGAGCTACGATATGGAGGGAGTCAGGGTCTATATCGCGGTTCTCGATATGCCTTATATCGTGGAGTTTTCAACCTTTGACAGAAAATATGAGGGCATAGCCAGGTATCCCGCAATTTCAAGGGATATTTCGATGGTGGTACCGAAGGCCGTAGAGGCGGGAAAGATAGACGAGATGATCCTGCAAAGGGGCGGAAAGCTCCTGGAGAGCTTCAGGCTCTTCGATATCTACGAGGGCGACCAGATCAGGGACGGCTTTAAATCCCTGGCCTATTCCGTAACCTTCAGGGACAAGACGAAGACATTATCAGACGAGGATGTCAACGCGGTTATGAAGAAGATATTGAACGGGCTGGAGGGCCTGGGAATAGAGCTGAGGTCGTAAAGCAGCGGAGTAGCTATGAGCTATAAGTCAGAATTACCGGGGATAAAACCCCCCTTTAAAATAGGAGGAAGCGGGGAAGAATGGATACGTCAATGACAGCGTTTATTCCGTTTGTGAATGTATTCGTGGTTCCGATGATCACTTTTTACATCCATTACAAGAGGAAGAATAAGGAGTTTGTCTTTTCACTGAAGGCGCTGTTGCAATATGGGATCATGACCTTGATAATCCTTCTCATTACGAAGCTTATGCTCATGGGCTTTCGAATCCTGACGGGGACGGATATCAACCACAATGCGGTGACATATACTATCCCGGCAGTGGTCGTTGCGCTTTTGCTGCCCTATGTCTATGATATCTGGCGAAAAATGTGCAAAGAGGGAGAAGAGCAGCTATGAGCTATAAGTCAGACATTACCGGGGATAAAACCCCCTTTGATAGAGAAGAGGCAGGGCGAAAGAGATGAAAAAGGGTCTTCGGCTTTTGGATGACTTCAGACGGGATAGCGGCCACTGCCTGTGGCCCGCCGTGATGATCTCCTTCATGCTCTGCATCTACGCGCCTCTGACGTATTTTATCACGTCCAGAGAGAATTTCTGGTTTGATTTTTATGATATGATGCCGCCTCTGCTTCTGGCCTTTGTGGTTTTGGCGGCCGTCGTTTTCGCGCTCAATGCCCTGGTCTGGCTTTTTTGCCGCTTGAGCGGAATGAAGGCCTTTGGCTGGTGGGTAGTTTTTGAGCTGGTGGAGTGGCTGTATATTTATATTCAGGGGAATTTCCTCGTAAGAAATCTGCCCGTACTCAACGGGGAGGACGTTCCCTGGCAGGAGCAGAAATATCAAAACGAGATCGTACTGGGGTATGTGGTCTTAATCGCGCTTTGTGCGGTGGCGGTTCTGGTAGTGCTCAAGCTGCATCTTTACAGGGTATTAAAGGCCATAACCCCAATTTGCATCGCGTTTACCGCTTTCATGCTACTGACGACCTGTCTCTCAGCCATACCGGACTATAAGCAGATCTTAAAGAGAAATGATATCCCGGTAGTGACGAGGGATAATCTGATGAACTATTCCTCACAGAAGAATTTTATCATCCTGCTTACGGATTACACCGATTCAAAGGTGATGCAGGAAACTCTGGATAAATATCCCGAGGATTACCGCATATTTGACGGCTTTACCTATTACCGGAACATGCAGGGAATGTATCCTTTTACACGCTTTGCCTTTGTGCAGCTCGTGAGCGGGGAAACCTATGAGAATAAGGGAGCGTATGCCGATTTTCTGACCCGCGCACTGAATGAGTCGCCGCTTCTGCTCGAGGCGGAAAAACGCGGATACCGGCTGGACGCCTATGTAAAGGACTGGCTGTCATTTTATCAGGACCCTAAGGGATACACCCGGTTCAGCAATGTGTACTCCGGGGAGGCGAGGATTTCGTCCGTAGGGGATTTTTTGTATCACTGGGCCAGGATGGTGGGATTCCGCTATCTGCCCTATGGCCTGAAAAAAAATATTACCTTAAGGCAGGATGAATTTTCAGACCTGATGTCCGTCGGAGCGGGGGGCCAGGAGCGGGAGCTCTATGACTGGCTGGACCCGGCCTTCTATCACATTTTAAATACGGAAAAGGCCGAAAAGACCGAGGAGCCGGTCTTCAAGCTCATCCATATATCGGGGGCGCATCCGCCCTTCCGTCTCAACCGGAATGTCGAGTATTTTGAGGGAGAGCCGAGCTATGAGTCGAATATGGAGGCAACGGTTACGGTTATACGCCGCTATCTGGAATTTTTGAAGGAGTCGGATCTTTTCGACAATTCCGTTATCCTGATAATGGCGGATCACGGAGACAGCCGCAATATTGGCAACAGACCGATCTTTTTTGTCAAGGGCTATGAAGAGGAGACGCATGAGATAGACATATCGCAGGCACCGGTTTCCTATGAGGATCTGCAGGAGACGTACCGGAGGCTTTTGGACGGTCATAGCGGGGGAGAGGGCCTGTTCGACTGGAAGGAGGGGGATTACCGCGAAAGGAGATATCTCCTGTACAATAATCCCCTGCGTACCACACGTATTTCAGAGCATCTGCTGTATGGACATGTGGACGACCAGGATTCGCTGAAACCGACTGGAGTAGTTTATGATTATTTTGAACTCAATTAAATTAAGATATTATGCTGAATAAAAAGGATTTTTACTACTACCTTCCCGAGGAGCTCATAGCGCAGGACCCGCTGGAACGAAGGGACTCCTCCCGGCTTATGACCCTAAACCGCAGGACCGGGGAATTTGAGCATAAGGTATTTTCGGATATCGAGGGGCTTATAAATCCCGGGGACTGCCTTGTGCTAAATAATACCAAAGTAATACCGGCGCGGCTTCTGGGCGTAAAGGAGGATACAGGCGCCGCGGTGGAGATACTGCTCTTAAAGAGGAGGGGAAAGGATACCTTTGAAACCATAGTGCGTCCGGGGAAAAAGCTTAGGCCCGGCGCAAGGGTGAGCTTCGGCAGCGGGGAATTAAAGGCGCAGATAGAAGAGGTCCTGGAGGGCGGAAACCGCCTGGTCAGGTTCGAATTTGAAGGTGTCTTCGAAGAAATACTGGACAGGCTCGGACAGATGCCCCTGCCTCCCTATATAAAGCATGAGCTCAAGGACAGGGACAGGTACAACACAGTCTATGCCCGCTATGAGGGCTCGGCGGCCGCGCCCACGGCGGGCCTGCACTTTACGGAGGAGCTTTTACAGAGGCTTTCGGATAAGGGAGTGCGTATGGTTTACATAACACTGCATGTGGGCCTCGGAACCTTCAGACCGGTGAAGGAAGATGATATCTTAAAACACAAGATGCACTCGGAATACTACGAGATAAGCCGTGAGAGCGCCGAGGCCATAAATTCGGTCAAGGCCTCGGGCAAAAGAGTCATCGCGGTAGGAACCACCAGCACCCGGACGCTTGAATCGGCGGCGGAACCTGACGGGAGGCTCAGGGCTGACAGCGGGGAGACGGATATCTTCATATATCCGGGCTATAAATTCAAGGTTATCGACGGCCTTATCACCAATTTCCACCTGCCGGAGTCCACGCTGATTATGCTGGTCTCGGCGCTGGCGGGAAGGGAGAACGTGCTTCGGGCCTACAGGGCGGCAATCGAAGAGCGCTACAGATTCTTCAGCTTTGGGGATGCGATGTATATCTATTGATAATTCGTAACTATTCAGAACAGTTACGATAATTCCGGGCAGACCGGAGGAATATAGGGGGAGATCATGACTATAGAAGACATCAATATTGACATTTACGCGGACGGAGCGGACTTGAGCGGAATGCTGGAGATGCTTAAAAAGCCGTATATCAAGGGCTTTACCACCAATCCCACGCTTATGAAAAAGGCCGGGGTAAAGGACTACGTAAGCTTTGCGGGAGAGGTTTTAAAGGAGATAAGGGAGCTGCCGGTGTCCTTCGAGGTCTTTGCGGACGATTTTCCCACCATGAAAGAGGAAGCCCGCAAGCTCAGCAGCTTGGGGGACAACGTATTTGTCAAAATTCCTGTTACAAATATAGAAGGGGAGCCTTCCTATGAGCTTGTCAAAGAGCTCTCGAAGGAGGGCTTAAAGCTCAACGTCACGGCTATAATGACGCTTAAGCAGGTAGAGGAGGTCGTGGCCTCCTTCGCGGAGGGGACGGAAAATATCGTCTCGGTCTTTGCCGGCAGGATAGCGGACGCGGGTATCGACGCCGAGGAGCATATGATAAGGGCCGCGGAGATCTGTCATAAGCGTTATGGGATAAAGCTCTTATGGGCCAGCTGCCGGGAGGTCTACAATATAATCCAGGCCGAAAAATCCGGCTCGGATATAATCACCGTCACTAACGACATCTTAAAAAAGTGCGACAACCTGGGCAAGGATCTTAAACAGTTTTCCCTGGAGACCGTAAGGATGTTCTCCCGGGACGGCCACGCCCTCGGGTTTTCAATTCTTTAAAGTCCATCATCTGATTTTTTTGCGGTAGGCTCCTGGAGTTATACCGCGTTCACGCTTGAAGGCCCGTATAAAGGTCTCGGGGTTTTCATAGCCCAGCTTTTCACTGATGTCTTCAACGCTCATGGAGGTATTTGCCAAAAGCTCGGCTCCGCGTCTTATCTTAAGCTGTGTGCGAAGGTCGCTTAAGGGCATGCCGGTAAGCTCTATTATAAGCTTTGAGCAGTATTGTTTGGAAAAGTGGAAGTGCTCCGCAAGCTTTGCCAGATCCACGCTGGCATAATTATTGTAGATATAGCTTATAAGATCCTCTGAGAGGGCATCCTTTTTCTTCTGCAGCCTGGGTGTTTCCATAGTATCCGACCAGGATCTCAGAAGCCGGGCGAAGGTTATCCTGATAAGGCTTAAAATGATACTGTCTGAATATTCGTCAGCCGCTAATTCCTCCGTATACATTTTTATGATACTGCTTCGTATCTCGTTATCCTTTCCGGGGTGAAAGAGCATGAAGCTGAGCTTTTTTTTGGCATAGAGGTTATCCGAAAAGAAGCGGGAGATCTTTGTATTGTCCCTTATGAGGTCGGAAAAGATGTCCATGAAGCTGCTCTGGCGGATAAGTATATTTATTACTGAAGCCCCGCTGTCATCATAGATATAATGCGAGGTTTCAGGGGACAGGATGCAGAAATCCCCGTCCTTCAGGTCGAAGCTGCTGTTTTCAAAATACTGGCTGCAATGTCCCTCCAGCACATAGGTCATTTCAAAAAATGAATGGGTATGCAGTCCGAGGGTCGCATAGCGGGGATGCTTTGAAATAAGTGTATGCCTGCCTTCGGCTATATAGTCCTCGGAGACATGCCCGGAGAAGGTTTCGGGATTTAAGGCATATCCCACAATCAGGGGGTTATCGGAATGCTTTTCCTTAAATTCCTCCTCTGTCAGCTCCCCATTTCTCATGCGGTGGGCATCCAGGTAGACCAGCTCATCAGAGTCATATTTTTTTATAAAATCAAGGGTTTCTTTTTCAGTCATCATACCGGTATAGCTGATTACAATATCCTCCACCAGGATTGTATCCCGGTTTTTATATGTTGTAAAGTCAATTATTATGATTTTTCTCAATCATGGTTTTAAGACCCCCTCTGAGCTATCATAAGGTCACAACAAAGAAAGCAAAGCCGCTGCAGCGGATCACAACAAAAGGAGGATAAGACCATGATGAGAAAGATAAGGATGTATTTAAAGAAGATGATAGAGCGCAGGAACAGCGAAGCTGACTGCTATGAGGCCATGGGAGGCATGATGATAAACGCCATGAAATGGTGATAAATAGAGGCTATAGAAAATAAGAAATAAAAGCTGCCGCAAAAAAGCGGCAGCTTTTTTATGCACAGGCCCGTGCAATGTAATATCCCGGCTTTGCCGGGCACGGGCCGCGCAGCGAGCAGGGGGCGATTGCGGCATTCTTATCTGATTGATTTTTCAACAACTAAAAATATGACTTTTTGAATTGAAATTTACATATCGTTGTTTTGGATATTCTATGTACTTTCCTGACGATAATTTTTATAATCCTGACCATGGAGGTTTGAGACGCGCTGATAGATACAGGCGTCACCACATTATTGAAAGGAGAGAAAACATGAAAAATAAGGTTTTGGCAGCAATATTAACCGCATCCATGGTTACGGGACTTCTGGCGGGATGTGGAGTTTCAACGAGCTCGGCACCTGCAGAGGGCGCAGCTGAGGCATCAACGGCTGAATCCGGCGCAGAGGGAGCGGCTGACGCGGCGGCAGATTCGACTGCGGCAGCGGATACAGGCGACAAGCCCTATTCAGGAGTTACCCTTACCCTTTGGGGAGCGGGAGCGGAGATCGCGGATAACGATGGAACCCAGAAGCTTCTGGCGAAGGCCACTGAAGAGCTGGGCATGACCTTTGAGGTAGAGACGAATCCCACCGGTACAGAGGGAGATAATATTATAAAGACAAGATGCGCTTCAGGGGATCTGCCTGATCTGGTTGACTACAACTCGGGCTCACTCTTTACAGCTTTAAATCCCAAGGAGCATTTCCTGGATATTACAGATGAGCCCATGACGGCTAACTTTGATGAAGCATTTAAGTCCTGCGTGTCCCAGGAGGGACGTGTATACGGAGCACCCTTTACAACAACCCAGGCAGGTGCTGTAGTTTACTGGAAGCCCGACTATGAAGAGCTTGGACTTTCTGTTCCCAAGACCTGGGACGAGTTCCTTGCCAACTGCGATGCTCTGGAGAAGGCAGGAAAGACAGCGGTTTACATGTCCGGCGGAGATACCTGGACCACACAGGTGCTCTTCCTCGGAGACAACTACAATGTAAATGCGGCCAACCCCAATTTTGCCCAGGAGTTTACAGAGGGCAAGGCAAAATTCGCCACAACCCCCGCGGCACTGGCAGGCTGGAAGAAGTATGAGGATCTGGTAGGCAGATACAACGCAGACTCCTCCGCAGCCAAGTATGAGGATGGCTGTGAGGCAATGGCTAAGGGAGATGCTACACACTGGTTCATCCTTACACAGGCTATCGCAACTATGATACAAAATCACCCCGAATGTAAGGACAAGATCGGAGTTTTCGGAGTTCCCGGAGACGATGCAGCCAACGCAGGACTTACGGTTTGGGAGCCCAACGGCTGGTATATCAATAAGGACAGCGCAAACGTTGAGGCAGCAAAGGCATTCCTTGAGTTCTGGACCTCACCCGAAAACCTTGATATCTATATCGATACCTTCGGTGCAAACGGACCCTCCTGCATAAAGGGCTATACTCTTCCCGAGTCGGTTTGCCCCGCAATAAGAGAAGACATGCAGTCCTTCTTCGATAATAATAAGACCTGTCCCGCTCTGGAGTACCAGACCTCGATCAAGGGAGCTACCTGTGAGCAGATCACAACCTCTGCGGCTACCGGACAGATCTCCGGCGAGGACGCGGCAAAGATGTATGACGATGAGTGTAAGAAGTCTGCTGTACAGCAGGGCTTTAACTGGCAGTAAATATATAGCAATCAGATATTACCGGGGAAAATCCTCATTAATAACTAAGAAATGATCAGGCGGTCGTCCGCAGAGCCTTGCGGGCGGCCGTTTTTAGAAATCAGAAAAGGTGACGAAATGAAGACAAAAACACGTGAAAAGACTATGTATTCAATATGGTTTGTAATACCGTCGCTGGTCATTTTTGCCATATTCTTCTTATGGCCCATCATATCATCGCTGTATTACAGCCTTACTGTATGGAATTTCGATACGGCTACCTTCTGTGGCCTTGACAACTTTAAGATGTTCTTTTCTGAGAATTCCTTAAGCTCCTCAGTACTCCACACACTGATATACGCATTCTCAACAAGCGCGCTGAAGGTTGTGCTGGCATTTTTCATAGCCATTTTCCTCTGCAGCAAGATAAAGACCAAGGATTTTATACGTTCATCAGTGTTTTTCCCGAATCTGGTGTCGGCCATGGCAGTGGGACTTACCTTTTCCTATCTCATGCATCCCACAAGGGGCTTCTTTAACGTAATCTTAAACAGCCTGGGCCTTGCTTCAATAGACTTTCTTGGGGATCCCCGTTTTGCTCTGGCAAGCGTAATACTGACTGATGTATGGAAGGGCTTAAGTATCTCGGTGGTTATCTATATCGCGGGGATACAGTCCATAGACAAGACCTACTATGAGGCGGCGCAGATAGACGGAGCATCGGGATGGCAGCAGCTGGTAAATGTGACGCTTCCTCTTGTGGCACCGGCGCAGAACTCCATAATAATACTTTCCCTTATCGGGGGCTTAAGAAGCTTCGACCTTATCTGGGCCATGACCGGAGGCGGCCCCGGCTTTGCAACTGATGTAATGGCATCAGTGATCTACAAGGAATATGCCTATGGCTTCTATGGGCTGTCTACAGCGGGCAACGTTATAATGCTGATACTCATTTCCATCATCGCATTTCGGCTGCAGCATTTTCTCAATAAAAGAGAGGAGGCCATACAATGAAGAAAAAGAAAGCACTGTATATACTGGGAGATATAATCGGACTTATCGTCACAGTGTTTGTATTTATAATCCCGTTTTACTTTATGCTGGCTAATTCCTTTAAGACGGAAAAGGATGCCAACCTTTTAAATATGGAGTGGCCCTCGATAATCCATCTGGAAAATTATATAGAGGTGTTTTCCAAGGCTAACTACCAGCTGGTGACGGCATTTAAAAACAGCCTTATCCTGACGTTCTTTACAGTACTGGGGCTCATTATCACGGGGGCCATGGCGGGCTATGTCATACAGAGGAGACGGGATAAGACCATGGGAGCTATACAGTGGCTTATCATGCTGGGACTTATGATACCGGCTTCCATACTGCCTACCATTAATCTCCTGCAAAACCTCCACATCTATAAGACGATGTTTGGGATGGTCATGATAGAGATAGCGCTTCAGACCCCCTTTACGATAATGCTTTTCAGGGGATATATGGCTTCGATACCGAAGGAGCTGGAGGAGGCGGCCAGGATTGACGGCTGCAGCAACTGGCAGATTTTCTGGTATATCATAAATCCGCTCTTAAAACCTATCCGCGCAACGGTTATAATACTTACGGCGGTCAATACCTTTAACGACTTTACCAACCCGCTGTACTTCCTGCCGGGAGCGGAAAATACCACGGTACAGCTGACGCTCTACAATTATAAGGGACAGTTCAAGAGCAGCTACAACCTGCTTTTTGCTGACATCATCCTTATCACTGTGCCGATGCTTATAATCTTCCTTATATTCAATAAAAAGATAGTAGACGGCATGGTTTCGGGTTCGGTAAAAGGTTGACATAAATCTGCTAAATATATCTTTAAGTCAGGAGCTGTTCCTTAGGAGAGTGCCTTGAAATACCAGACCAGGATAATCCTTTATTACATGAGTATAGCTGCAATATTCAGTCTGCTGCTGGGAATAGTCATTTACAGGATCAGCAGCGGCTATGAGCAGAGCAGCCGGGCCAATGAAGTAGCAGTCAGCTCCCGGCAGCTGGTAGCGCAGATCGAGGACAGGATGGACAGGATGGATGCGATCATCAATTACATTCTGTCTGATCCTGCCGTCCTTGACAGCATAGGCATCCTGGGGCTGGACGGGGACGGGAAGCTGCCGGCCCCCTATGTGGCGGAGGCGGAATCGGAGATACTCTCAGGCATAAATACAGACTATATCATCCGAAACACCCACAGGACGGTTTTTTACAATCAGACCGGGCATGTGCTGTCCAGCTATGTCAGTGACATTTCGAATCAAAGGCTGAACGGTAATTATTCTGCAGCTGATGTCCCCTATCTTAAGGAGGCGGAGGCGGCAAAGGGGAAGACCGTCATCATAGGACCCCATGAGGACAGGTGGGGAATGTATGACGGCAGCGAAGTCTTTTCACTGATAAAGGCTCTCCAGGGCTACAACATGGGTTATATCGAGACAGAAAATACCCTTGACAGCCTTAAGGATCTGGACGTGCCGGATGAACAGACGGAGTATGCGGTATTTATTAACGGGGAGGAGCTTCTGTTTTCCGGAAACGATGCCTATGATGAAGCTTTTTTGAGGGAGCTTCTTAAGCAGTATGAGGGAGCCCCCTTCAGATCCCGGGGCTTTATCTGCGCCTCAGACGCCTCAAAGCTCTATGACTTTAAGGTACTGGCGTTAAAAAACGAGTCTGCGCTTAAGGACGAAAAGGGGACACTGCTTCTTACCGCCGTACTTTCAGCCCTTGCGGTATTTACCGCAGGACTTATTTTTGTGATAATTCTTTCGTATGCTCTTGTAAGGCCTGTAAAGGCCCTGCGAGGGGTCATGGAGAAGACCAATCTGGAGAATATGCAGCTGGTGGCGGCTGATACGGAGCTTGACAGGGGGCCGGATGAATTCAGGCAGCTGGCGGCCAGCTATCAGGCCATGACGGAGAGGCTCGACAAGGCCGTGCAAAACGAAAGACGGTCAGCCATTCTTACGCTGCAGGCTCAGTTTGATACCCTGCAGACACAGGTAAATCCGCATTTTATTTATAACGTGCTCAATATCATATCCGCGAGAGGGGTTTTGGACGATGATGAGGCAATATGCCAGATGTGCGGTTCCCTGGCTGAGATGCTTCGCTATTCCACTTCCAATAAGGAGCGCTATGCCTTTGTATCGGCAGAGCTTAAATATCTGGAAAACTATTTTTATCTAATTAAGGCCAGGTACGAGGACCGCTTTGAATACGGAATGAATATTGACGAGGCGGTAAAGGATAAGCTGATACCCAAGATGGTGCTGCAGCAGCTGGCGGAGAATTCCCTTACCCACGGCTTTGAGGACCATGGGGGACTGATGCGTATAGATATTCAGGGGCATGCCGATGAAGCGGGCTGGGAGATCTCGGTAAGCGACAACGGAGCAGGCTTTGAGGAGGAAAAGCTGAAGAACCTGCAAAAGAAGCTGGAGGAGACGAGGGAGAACGTGCTTGGAGGCGGTGCTGTCATAGAGCTGGAAATAGGCGGAATGGGAATAGTCAATACCTATGCGAGGTGCCTTATGCTTTTCGGGGACAGGCTTATATTTACAATGGAAAATACCGGAACAGGGGCTAAGGTGACGGTAGGAGAACGGGGATAGATATGTATACGGTACTGGTGGCGGAGGATGAGCCGCTTGCGTTAAAAACCATATGTTCAATAATCGAAAAGCACTGCAAGGACTACAGGATCCTCTTCCAGGCGGAAAACGGTGCGGAGGCGCTGCGGATGATACGGCAGCTGAAGCCGGATCTTGTGATCAGTGATATAAAGATGCCAAGACCCAACGGGGTGGAGCTGGCTGCCATAGTCAGAGAGGAGCTGCCGGACATCTGCTTTATAATAATAAGCGGCTATCAGGACTTTGAATTTACCCAGAGTGCTATCCGCTCGGGGGTTACGGATTACCTCTTAAAGCCGGTGATGCCGGATACCCTGAAGAATTCCCTGTCACTGGCCGCACAGCGCATACGCAGGATACAGTACAGGGCCAGAAACAGGCTTTTAGGCAGACTGGCGAGAGGGGAGACAGTGGACAATGACCGGATGAAGCACTACTTTCCCTACGACAGGTATTACGGAGCCCTTATCCGTCATAACGGCCTGCCCAGGCGTTTTTATATAGATTCCAGGGACGAGGTCTATTCGGATATCGATGAGCAATATATCGTTTTCGGACGTGATGAGATGGAGGGGCTGTATCTCATACCCGAAGAATTTATCTCAGGGGGTGAGCTTGCCTCCTACATGGAGAGGATAGGGAGGGCGCAGAATCCAAGCGGTTATTTTACCCTTATCTACGATGGAAGCTGTTTCCCGGCAACACTGATGCAGGAGAAGATAAGGGAGCTCTACAGGGCGCTGGACTTAAACAGCACCTTGGGCCTTAATCAGAGCATAGAGTTAGGGAAGGGCCAGGGAGAGGATAAACTCCAGGGCAATGACAGGCAGGAGCTGGAGAACGTGCTTCAAAGGATAGAGTCGCTTTCGGGAGCCGGGAGACTGGATACCCTGCGAAATGAGATCAGGGCCGCAAATGAAAAATGGGCGGCTGAAAGAAAGCCGCAGCTTTGGATGGAGAATTTCATAAGGGAGGTCATTTCGATCCTTCGCCGCTACGATATTCTGTCGGTTCCCTTAAATGAGTGTGAATATTTTCTGGGAGAGGTTTTCGGGACCGTCTATGACGTGGATAGCTTAAATGACAGTCTTCTGGAGATATTTTTCGGAGGGGAGGAAAATACCGTGTCCCAGAAGGCCGGCTCCAGGGAATATTTTGACCAGATAGCCAGGTATCTGGATGTCCATATACACGAACCCCTGACCCTCCAGGAGATCTGCGATAAGTTTTCCATTTCACAGGCATATATGAGCAGGATTTTCAGAAAATATACCTCAAATTCCTTCAATAAATATCTGACGGAAAGGAGGATGCTGAGGGCAAGGGAGATATTTTCACAGGAGCCTGATATATATATAAAGGAGGTTGCGCAGATGGTCGGGTATACCGATCAGTTCTATTTCAGCCGGATATTCAGAACATATACGGGAAAGAGTCCGACGGAGTATCTTAAGGAGGTGGAGCAGTTTAAGGGGGACAGGTGATAGATTACATAATTTTGACATAAAAAAGCGTATTATTAATGATACGGTAGTGAAGTTTAAGTTGACATAATATCAGAGAAAGGAAAAGACATGAAAATTGAAAAACTGAAGATCAATCATCTTGAAAATCCGGTGGGGTTTGCGCTGGAGACACCGACTGTTTCCTACAAGGTAAGCGGGGCGAAGGGGGTAAGGCAAAAATGCGCCCGGGTAGTCCTCGCGGAGGATGAGGGCTTTGAGAGCATAGTTTATGACAGTAAGGACAGTGAGGAAATAGTTAGTACGGGCTTTGAGCTGCCCGTGACCCTTAAGCCGATAAAGAGATATTACTGGAAGGTAGAGGTTACGGATGATACCGGAGATAAGGCCGTAAGCGATACCGCCATGTTTGAGACGGCACGAAGCGGTGAATGGAAGGCTCAGTGGATCACGCCGGATACGGATAAAAAGACCCAGGTGGTACTTTTTAAGGATATAGAGCTTAAAAGGAAACCAAAGGCGGCAAGAGCCTATATAGCGGGACTTGGGGTCTATGAATTCTACCTGGATGGACAGAAGCAGGGAAGGGAGTGCCTGCTGCCGGGATTTTGCGACTACGATTCCTGGATACAGTACCAGACCTTTGAGATAGAGCTTAAGGAGGGGAAGAACCGCTTTGAGATAGCCCTGGGAGATGGCTGGTATAAGGGACGCTACGGGATAAACGTGGACTATACGGAGGAAAATTACGGGGATAAGCTCTCTGCCATAGCGGAGATATAT
>JAFTEI010000233.1 GCA_017453965.1 Lachnospiraceae bacterium | reverse complement strand
TGCTTTGAACACAGGGAAATGATCAGTGAAGAAAACAGTATGGTCAATATAGGCGGTTGAGCTATGGAACGGAGTAGCTATGAACTATAGGTCAGATATTACCGGGGATGACCCACCTTTAATACAGGATGGAATTTTAAAGGCGATCTGTATAAGTGAAAAAAGAGGAATACCCAAGCACCGCGTTTCCGAGGCCCATCTGAAGGAGGGCTTCGGTATCGAGGGAGACGCCCATGCCGGGAAGTGGCACAGGCAGATCAGTATTTTAAGCTTTGAATCCATTGAGGAGGAGAGAGCGAAGGGCATAGAATGTGAATTCGGAGCCTTCGGGGAAAATCTGGTCTTTGAGGGCGCGGCTCTGCGGGATCTCCCCGTGGGGAGCAGAATCGAGCTGGGAGAGTGCGAACTCAAGGTCACGCAGCTGGGAAAGGCCTGCCACAGCCACTGCACTATCTATGAAAAGACCGGCGAGTGCATAATGCCCCGGGAGGGCATTTTTGCCGAGGTCACAGTGGGAGGCAGGATCCATGAGGGCATGCCGGTCAGGATATTTCCACCGGAGGCGGACAGGCCCTTTAGTGCGGCCGTTATAACCCTGTCGGACAGGGCCTTTGAGGGAGAGAGGGAGGATAAGAGCGGCCCTCTTATAGCGCAGCTGCTTAAAGCTGAGGGCATGGAGGTCGTGGAAGGTCTCCTTTTGCCGGATGACCGCGAAAGGCTGGAGGCTGAGCTTATAAATTTTGCCGACAGGAGACAGGTGGATGTGGTTTTTACTACGGGTGGGACCGGTTTTTCAGAAAGGGATATAACTCCCGAGGCGACCGAGGCGGTATGCGACCGCATGGCACCCGGAATAGGAGAGGGACTTCGCAATTTTTCCTTTTCAATTACGGCGAAGGCGATGTTCAGCCGGCAGACGGCCGGGATAAGAAAGAAGACCCTTATCATCAACCTTCCGGGAAGTCCAAAGGCCTGCCAGGAGGAGCTGGAATATCTGCTGCCTGTTCTCGGCCATGCGCTGGAGGTCATAAGGGGAACTGTAAAGGAATAGAATGGGGAGGAAGGTATGCTTAGAAGGATAGTTTCCGTATTGTTGACGGTGGTTCTGGCGGGCTTGCTCACTGCCTGCGGAACAGCGGCTTCTGACGCGACTGGTTCCGACGCCGGCAGCGGGACAGAGATACAGGTATTTATAGCCGCGTCCTTAAGCAAGGTCATGGAGGAGGTTGCGGCAAAATATAATGAAGCCCATCCGGAGGTCAAGGTCATCTTTAACGCGGACAGCTCCGGCACCCTTCTGACCCAGATAGAGGAAGGGTATGAGTGCGATGTGTTTTTCTCTGCGGCAGGGAAGCAGATGAATACCCTGGAGAAGGATGACGGCCTCGTTGAGGAGGGGACCCGGCATAATGTGGTCAATAACCAGGTGGTGGTCATAAGCCGCAAAGACAGCAATACTGCTGTGACCGGGCTTAAGGATATTGGAAAGGCTTCGAGCATAGCCCTGGCTGACGGGTCGGTTCCGGTGGGCAGATATACCCGGGTGGCCCTGATGAATTCAGGCATCCTTCCTGAGACCGAAGACCCTTCGGCCTATACCACCAAAGAGGTCTCGGAGGCCCTGGGGGGAGTCGAGATCTCCGAGCAGGGGAATGTCTCTAAGGTGCTTGCGGCTGTGGTGGAGGAGTCCTGCGAGGTGGGGACGACTTATTATTCCGATACCTACGGATATGAGGACGAGCTCAATATCCTGGAGCGGGTAAGCTACGACCTGACCGGAGACGTGATCTACCCCATAGCCCAGGTAAAAAATTCTGAGGCGGACGAGGCGGAAAAGGCCGCAGCCAGAGGCTTTGTGGAATTTGTAGCCTCGGATGAAGCAAAGGAGATATTTCAAAAGTACTTTTTTGATACAGAGGTGGAATGAAGGATTTGATGGAAATAATAGAAGGACTGGACTGGAGCCCCCTGTGGATATCCCTGAAAACGGGAGTGGCTGCCACGATTCTCTCCTTCTTTATCGGAATATTTCTGGCGAGGCAGGTCATTAAGATGAAGTCGTCCTTAAGGGCCGTGATAGACGGTATCCTGACCCTGCCTCTCGTCCTGCCTCCCACCGTAGCCGGCTTCTTTTTGCTGATCATCTTCAGCAGACGCAGACCAGTGGGTATATTCTTATATGAAAATTTTGATATAAAGGTGGTTCAGTCCTGGCTGGGCTGCGTGATCGCGGCCATGGTCATAGCCCTGCCCCTTATGTACAGAAACGCCCGGGGAGCCTTTGAACTCATAGATACTGATTTGGTTCATGCGGCGCGGACCCTGGGTATGTCCGAGATAAGGATATTCTGGAAGGTGATAGTCCCGACGGCGGGGCCGGGGATAGCTGCGGGAACCGTGCTGACCTTTGCCCGGGCTCTGGGAGAATACGGGGCCACCTCCATGCTGGCGGGGAATATCCCCGGAAAGACCGCAACGATATCCCAGCGGATCGCCATGGTGATACAGGATCAGGACTATGTGACGGCCGGCATATGGGTGGCCGTCGTGCTGGTCATCGCCTTTCTGGCTATAGTCCTGTTAAATCTTTTTTATTCAAGGAACGGTAAATATTCGAGATATTGACAGGAAGCGGCAGGGCTTTTTTGTTACGGGACTTCCGGCTCTACAGTGCTTTTGCCGCCTGTCTTGCTGACTAAGTGTATATTTTCTATGACCATTGCCTTGTCTATGGCCTTGCACATATCGTAGACCGTGAGAAGGGCAGTACTGACTCCGGTAAGAGCTTCCATCTCCACCCCGGTTTTTCCGTCGCAGCTTACAGTGCAGACCGCCTTAATTGTACAGCTCGTCTCATCAGTCTCGAACTCAAGGGATACGTTGTTGAGGTTTAATATATGGCATAAGGGTATGAGGTCCGGGGTGCGTTTCGCCCCCATTATGCCCGCAACGGTGGCTACTCCCAGCACATCCCCTTTCTTTACCTTCCTTCCCAGGACTGCACTCATGGCCTCCTTGGAAAGCCTGATACGGCCCTCCGCCACTGCGATACGGCGGGTTATTTCCTTGCCGCCCACATCCACCATAATGGCGTTTCCCTTTTCGTCAAAATGCGTAAATTCATTTTCCTGTCTGGCTGACATTTCTCCTCCTGTGGACTGGCTGCCGGACCGGTTTCCCGTAAGCAGGGCCGCAGTCTGCGATTTTGGATGGTTGAAGACCTCTGTTGCATCCCCCTTTTCCACCACCTGTCCTTTATCCATAACTATAAGCTCCTCGCTGAAGCTCTTAAGCTCCTCCGCGTTGTGGGAGACCATTATGCTAAGGCCCTCGTAATCCGCCAGCAGCTCCTTTAATTCCTCCATGAGCTCGGAGCGCAGGTAAGAGTCGAGGGAGGAAAGGGGTTCATCCAACAGGATGATATCGGGAGAATAGGCCATGATGCGGGCAAGGGCCGTCCGCTGCTGCTGACCTCCGGAGAGCTCCCCCGGCAGACGTTTTTCCAGGCCCTCCAGCCGGAATTTTTTTATCATGCTATGGGTGGTCTCCCGTATATAGTCCTTCTTTCCCTTAAGCCCCGCCGCTATATTTTCCTCCACGTTCATAGTTGGAAAAAGCGCATAGCTCTGAAAGAGGTAGCCTATGTTCCTCTTTTGGGGCTTAAGGTTTATTTTTTTTTCGGAGTCAAACAGTACCCTGTCCCCCAGCAGTATAAAACCGGAATCCGGGCGCTCTATGCCCGCCAGGCACTTTAAGGTCATGCTTTTTCCGGCTCCCGAGGGTCCGAGTATACCCGTTCTCCTGCAGCTGCTTTCAAAGCCAATATCTAGCAGGAAATCCCCTGCTTTTTTCTGTATACGGAGTTTTAACTGCATAACACCTTCTGAGTAGTAGATATATTAAGATTCTAGGTTTATGCCATTCTTTTGTCAATGTGAAGCAGATATGATAAAATCATGGTCGGATATCCGTTACTGTTTTAAGTTTCAGGGCGCTTTCGTCGCCTCATTTAATAAGGAGAACAAAATCATGAACAAAGCATTACATACCGACAAGGCTCCGGCAGCCATCGGCCCCTACTCACAGGCAATAGCGGCAGGAGATACCGTTTACGTTTCAGGCCAGATACCCATAGATCCTTCTACGGGCAGCTTTGCGGGCGAGGACATCGCTTCCCAGACCAGGCAGAGCCTTACGAACATAAAGAACATCCTCGAAGCCGGAGGCTTAGGAATGAAGGACGTCGTAAAGACCACAGTGCTTCTGGCAGATATAGGCGATTTCGCTGCCATGAATGAGGTCTATGCCGAATTCTTCCAGGAGCCCTATCCGGCAAGAGCAGCCTTCCAGGTTGCGGCCATCCCCAAGGGAGCACTGGTAGAGATCGAGGCAGTGGCACATAAGGGTTAAATCATTATAAGAATATCTTATTGCAGGCTCAAACATTCTAAGATTTTGCTTAAAGCAGGAATTTATAGTATAATCACTCCCGACCGATATTTATGAACAGTTTATTTATAACAGTTACTAAGTTTATTGTACGGGGAGTGGATCGTTATGAAAAATAACAGTGAGTTCAGTACACTTGCGCTGGTAAGGGCAGCGGTCTTTGCAGCCCTGACCTTTGTGGCTACCTTCGCGGTAAAGATACAGACGCCGACCTTTGGCTATATACATATGGGAGACTGCTTTGTGCTCCTTAGCGGACTTATCCTCGGCGGGACATCGGGCGCCCTTGCGGCGGCCATTGGCTCCGCTCTTTCGGACCTGCTGGCAGGCTATGTCATATGGGTCCCGGGTACCTTTATCATAAAGTTTTTCGTGGCCCTGGCTGCCTGGCATACCTTTCATTCATTGAGCAGGCTTTTCATACCCGGAGAGGTAAGTGCTGCCCCGCACTTAAAGCACGAAAAAAAGTTCCCCGCCGGACTCCTGATAATATCGGGTCTTGCGGGGGAACTTATAATGATCGCCGGTTATTTCTTCTATAATGTAATTATTATCTCTCTCACAGCGGGCGAGCTGTCCGCGGCTGCCCTTGCCGCCGCCATAACCGAATCCGTTGCCGAGATCCCTTTCAATATCCTTCAGGGAGGGGCGGGCCTACTTCTTTCCACGCTTCTCTATCCCCTGGTCAGGCGGGGAGCCGGGACTCCGACTCCGGGAGACTGAATCCTGAATTTGAGCCCTTAGTTTTACTCTCCTGAATTGAGTATCTCCAGCATTTCGCGGATCATCTCTTCATCTGTCAGGCGGAAGAGGAATTCCACCCTTCGGGAGGCGTCCATATCGATCTCACCTGCGGAATTATAGATTGGGCTGCTGTAGGAACGTCCCGTAGCGGAGACCAGGTCCCTCAAGGCCTCGCGTTCCCTGGTGGTGAGGATGTCGCTGTCCTCGGCCAGACAGAATTCAGCAACCGAGTAGGCTCTCTTTTGCGAAAGCTCCAAATTGAAAAGATAGTCTCCGTCGGTATCGGTATGTCCCTCTATGAGGATCTCGGAAATATAGCTCTTATATTTGGGATTTAAGAGCACCTTTGCATACCTTGGAAGGAAGTCTGCCAGAAACTCCTTACCGGAGGCTTTGAGCTCGGTCTTATTGTAATCGAAGAGGACGCTGGAGTCGAAAGTAATGGCTCCGGTCTTTTGATCCACAGAGATCTTCAGCGAAGAGTTTTCAAATTCCTCTTTCAGGGCCTCCACAAGCTCGCTTCTGACGCCGATTATATTGTCCAGCTTTTCCTGTTGCTCGCTCATGACCGCCTGAAGCCTGTCCAGAAGCTCATGCTGCTCTAAGAGCGTCTTTTCCTGAATGGCGATCTTCTCGCCCTGCTCCGCAAGAGCCTGTTCCTGGGCGTTGAGCATTTCCTGCTGCTCGTCCAGTTTGAGCTTCTGCGAGGCCACCGTGGCCCGTTCCTCCTCCAGCTCGTCGGCCTGTATGGAAAGCTCCTGCTCCTTGCCGAGAAGCTGCGTCTCCTTTTCATCGAACTGCATTTTGGAATGGAGCATCGTAAAGGAAATTATCAGCACGAAGGTTAGCAACAGCCCGGCCATCATATCTGAATATGACAGCCAGTATGTGGTTTCCTCATCCTGTTTTCTTCTAAGTCTGTATTTCATATTATTTTTCCTGTCGTTTTTTAGGAAGCTTGCTGCCAGGGCTTGCCGGGACAGCGCTCCTTCGCTCTTTTATTTACGGAAGAAATGCCTGTCCAGTGACTCCACTGAATTGCTCAGCTTTTCAACGGCCATATCCGCCTTGCGGAAGCTTCTTTCGAGCCCGAGATACGAATAGTCCACAGCCTCCGGAATGTGCTCGACGGTATCCCTTACCTTTTCAATAGTATCGCTTAACTGATCCTGGGTATACTGAAGACTGTCGTTTATCATCCGCATCGTATCCCCGACACTTTGAGGCATGGTCTGAAGGGTATTCTGAAGCTGGGACAGCAGGGCCGCCTGTACTCCAAGCTGGTCCTCAAGCATTTTAAAGGTCCTTTCAAGATCGGAATCCATGGCCGTTTTAAGCTCTCTGACATCGTTGGCATAGGTTCCCAGAGCGGAAGCCGTCCTGCCCGTCTGCCGGGTGATCTCGTTGACATTTTCCGCCAGCTCAGCCGACCTGGTACAGAGCTTTTCCATCTGCTCCTTATTTTCATTTTGCAGCACCATGGTTGAATCCACAGTATCGGACAGCCGCTGGAAGGAGGAATTCAACTCCTTGTCCATCTCCTTTAAGAAGGCCTGAACTACCGACGAAAGAGCATCAAGCTGGTTCTTGGTAGCCAAATTTGCGAAATCACTGATCGTGGCATCGAAGCCGTCGAACCTGGGCTTCAAGGTCTTCTCAAGGCCCTCGGAGGTGTAGTAGGACAGGGTGTCGGAAATATCCTTTGTGCTCCTGGCCTGCTGCATCTGGAGCTGGACCAGCTTGTTGTAGCCGTCCATAGAGGTATCCGGCATAACGTGTTTCTTGTGAGCCACTACAAAGCCCCTGACGGCACTCTCCGCGTCCTCGAGCTCCCTCTTATATACGTAGTTGAACATCAGTGAAAGCACCATACCATAGATGGAGGTCTGAAACGCGACCTTTATACCGTCCATAAGAGGCTCTATACTGTTGGCGATTTCCGCTGTGGTCCCGGTATTGAAGCTTTGAAGACCCAGCGACAGACCGATAAAGGTTCCGAGGATACCGAGTCCCGTCATGGCGCCGGGAACCTGGTTGAGAAGATTTCTGTGTATCACGGTATCTATCAGGTCATAGTTAATATATTCCTCTATGTCGCATTTATAAAGGGTGTTGTCAGAGTTATCTATCCTGTCCAGCTCATACTGGTAATCGTAATACTGCTCCTTAAGGACAGGGTTTGTAAAAAGCTCTTCCTTTTCTTCCTTATACTTTTCCCAGAGAAATCTCCGCTCATGCATGGCGTCGAGCTTTATCTTCTCCGTTACCTTTTTAAGCTCCTCCTCTATTTTTTCCGTAGGGTTAAAGCTTTTCTTTTCGCACGACAGCAATATCCACCCGGTAATGACGAACATCGCCCCATTTACGATCAGATTGGAAAGCCCCTGGCGCTGCCCTCCGAAGATATTTAGCCCGATAAAGAAAAGAAGCAGACCCGCATAGGCGATCACCAGAAGCAGCTTGTAATTTTTTGAAACCTTCATAAACCGTGTCCCGTCTTTCTATAGAAATCAAGTTACTGTAATGATACAGTTGAATCCTATTATAACACGGCTTGACAGTGACATACAAAAAAATTACTCTAAAAGTAAAGGAAAAATAGGCAGGTATCTAAATGGAAAAGATCAAATGGTGCATAAATAAAATGCCGAAGGACGGGGACGAGAGGCTGTCCATAATGAGTCTTGAAAATGTCGGTAAGGCGCAAAATTTTCACCGCAGCTTTCCGCAGTACAGCATTACACCGCTGGCAAGCCTGAAGGGCATGGCGGAAAGGCTCGGAGTGAATAACATCCTTGTCAAGGACGAGAGCTACCGCTTCGGCCTCAATGCGTTCAAGGTCCTGGGGGGCTCCTTCGCAATGGCGAAATATATTGCGGGAGAGCTGGGGAAGGACGTATCCGGGCTGGACTATGATTACCTTATCAGTGATGCCTTGAAAAAAGATTTCGGTCAGGCTGTCTTTTTCACGGCCACCGACGGCAATCACGGCCGGGGAGTTGCCTGGGCCGCAAAGCGCCTGGGACAGAGGGCGGTAGTCCACATGCCTAAGGGCAGTACAAAGATGCGCTTTGACAATATAGCAGCCGAAGGGGCGAAGGTAACCATAGAGGAGGTCAACTATGACGAGTGTGTCCGCATTGCCGCCAGGGAGGCCGCCGAAACAGACCACGGCGTCATCGTTCAGGATACCGCCTGGGAGGGCTACGAAGACATTCCCTCCTGGATAATGCAGGGCTATGGAACCATGGCGGGGGAAGCTGCCGAACAGCTCCGCTCCGTAAAGGTAAACCGCCCCACCCATATTTTCGTGCAGGCCGGAGTAGGGTCTCTGGCCGCTGCGGTGGTGGGTTATTTTGCCAATCTCTATCCGGACGCTCCTCCCAAATTCATCATAATGGAGGCCCAGGCTGCGGACTGCCTATACAGAGGGGCCGAGGCCGGGGACGGAAGCATAAGGACTGTCGGAGGGGACTTAAATACGATAATGGCGGGACTTGCCTGCGGAGAGCCCAATACCATAGGCTGGAGCATACTTAAAAATCATGCAGCTGTCTTTCTTTCCTGTCCCGACTGGACAGCCGCGAGGGGAATGCGCATGCTGTCAAGCCCGGTCAAGGGCGACCCGAGAGTTATCTCCGGGGAATCTGGAGCTGTGGGGATGGGAGTTCTGGCCGCCATAATGGAGGACGAAGACTATGCAGAGCTTAAAAATGCGCTGGAATTAAATAAGTTTTCAGATATATTGATGTTCTCGACGGAAGGGGATACAGACCCCGAAAGATATGAAAAAATTGTATGGAAAGGAGAGTATTGATATGGGACTTGACTTTGAAGCGATCAAAGCGGCAGCGGAGGCCAAAAAGGACGATATGAGCGCCTTCCTTCGGACCATGATAAAATGCCCGTCGGAAAGCTGCGAAGAAAAAGAGGTCGTGGAGTGCATCAACGCCGAAATGGAGAAGCTTGGCTTCGACAAGGTGGAGATCGACGGCCTCGGAAATATCATAGGCTGGATGGGTGAGGGCGATAAGGTGATCGCCATAGATTCCCATGTGGATACGGTGGGAATAGGCAACAGGGACAACTGGGAGAGCGATCCCTACGAGGGCTACGAGACCGACGATATAATATACGGCCGCGGAGCCTCTGATCAGGAGGGCGGTCTTGCCAGCGCCGTGTACGCCGCCAGGATAATGAAGGATATGGACCTCATCCCCAAGGGCTATAAGCTTATGATAGTCGGCTCCGTTCAGGAGGAGGACTGCGACGGAATGTGCTGGCAGTATATTGTCAATAAGGACAAGATCCGCCCTGAATTTGTGATCTCAACTGAACCCACGGACGGAGGCGTATACCGGGGGCAGAGGGGCCGGATGGAGATACGTGTGGACGTAAAAGGTATTTCCTGTCACGGCTCGGCGCCTGAGCGGGGAGACAACGCAATCTATAAGATGGCGGACATAATAAACGATATCCGCGCACTGAACAATAACGGCTGTGATGATAGCACGCAGATACGGGGACTCGTCAAAATGCTCGACCCGAAATATAATCCCGACCACTATGAGGACGCCCGCTTTTTAGGACGAGGCACCTGTACGGTTTCCCAGATATACTTTACCTCCCCCAGCAGATGCGCGGTCGCGGATTCCTGTTCGATCTCGGTAGACAGGCGAATGACGGCGGGAGAGACCTTTGAGAGCTGCCTCGAGGAGGTGCGCGACCTTCCCAGTGTGAAAAAATACGGCGAGGATGTAGAGGTCTCCATGTATATGTACGACAGGCCCTCATGGACCGGGGAGGTATACGAGACAGAAAGCTACTTCCCGACCTGGATAAATAAAGAAGAAGACGCCCACGTTCGGGCGCTGGTGGAGGCCCATAAGGCGCTTTTCGGCGAGAAGAGGATAGGCTCGCCCTCGGCGATGCACCTGCGCGAGGGACGACCCCTTACGGATAAATGGACCTTCTCGACGAACGGCGTGGCTATTCAGGGACGC
This sequence comes from Lachnospiraceae bacterium, assembly GCA_017453965.1. Classification (GTDB taxonomy): domain Bacteria; phylum Bacillota; class Clostridia; order Lachnospirales; family Lachnospiraceae; genus NK4A144. The sequence goes on along the minus strand of JAFTEI010000233.1, from coordinate 7,311 downwards.
TTCGGAATTCCCTGCGTGGGCTTCGGTCCGGGAGCAGAGAGCCAGGCCCACGCCCCGAATGAGATAACCTGGAAACAGGATCTTGTCACCTGCGCAGCGGTCTATGTAGCAGCGTTGAATCTCTACGACCCTTCCGCTATGACCGAGTGTCCCTGAAGCGGAACTCGTATATTTCACGGAGGCCTTTACGGAAAGGAAAATAACAATGGCAGAAAATTTACAATATTATATTGATAAGCTTAACAAACTGAATTTCAAGGATATGTACGAGGGAAACTTCTTTTTGACCTGGGAAAAGACCGACGACGAGCTCGCGGCCGTCTTCACCCTCGCCGACGCCTTAAGATACCTTCGCTCCAACAACATCTCCACAAAGATATTCGATTCCGGCTTGGGAGTATCCCTTTTCAGGGACAACTCCACCAGGACCCGCTTCTCCTTCGCTTCGGCCTGCAACCTCTTAGGCCTCGAAGTACAGGACCTGGACGAGGGCAAGAGCCAGATCGCCCACGGCGAGACCGTCCGTGAGACCGCCAACATGATCTCATTCATGGCAGATGTGATCGGAATCCGCGACGATATGTATATAGGAAAGGGCAATGCCTATATGCATACTGTGGTGGATGCGGTCACGGAAGGGTACAGGGAGGGCGTTTTGGAGCAGAAGCCCACCCTCGTAAACCTCCAGTGCGATATAGACCACCCCACACAGTGTATGGCGGATATGGCTCATATCATCCATACCTTTGGAGGAGTGGAGCAGCTCAAGGGAAAGAAGATAGCCATGAGCTGGGCCTATTCACCCAGCTACGGCAAGCCCCTGTCCGTTCCGCAGGGAGTCATCGGTCTTATGACACGCTTTGGAATGGATGTGGTCCTGGCTCACCCCGAGGGCTATGAGGTGATGCCGGAGGTGGAGGATGTGGATCTAAAGCAGGCTAAAAAAAGCGGCGGTTCCTTTAGCAAGACAAACAGCATGGCAGAGGCATTTAAGGACGCCGACATAGTATATCCGAAGAGCTGGGCTCCGTTCGCCGCAATGGAAAAGCGCACTAAGCTCTATGGTGACGGGGACACAGAGGGGATTGCAAAGCTTGAGAAGGAGCTCCTCGCGCAGAATGCCGAGCATAAGGATTGGTGCTGTACTGAGGAGCTCATGAAGACCACGAAGGACGGCAAGGCCCTCTACCTTCACTGCCTCCCGGCGGACATCAACGGCGTGTCCTGCAAGGACGGCGAGGTTGAAGCCTCTGTCTTCGACCGTTACAGAGTGCCTCTCTATAAGGAGGCGAGCTTTAAGCCCTATATAATAGCCGCGATGATCTTTCTTGCAAAGGAAAAGGACCCTCAGGCGGTGCTTAAGGCACTTGAGGAAAAAGCCGTAAAGCGGCATTTTGAGTAGGAGTAATTTATAATGGCAAAAAGAATCGTAGTCGCCCTGGGCGGCAACGCCCTGGGGAAAAATCTGCCGGAGCAGATGGCGGCGGTGAAGATCACTGCAAAGGCAATAACGGATCTGATTGAGGCGGGGCATGAGGTTGTTATAGCTCACGGCAACGGGCCGCAGGTGGGTATGATACAAAATGCCATGGCTCAGCTCGTGCGTTCTGAGCCGGAAAATCACGTGCCCTTTCCCCTTTCTGTCTGCGTAGCCATGAGCCAGGGCTATATCGGCTACGACCTCCAGAATGCCCTGCGGGAGGAAATGCTGGATCGGGGCATAGACAGGGGTGTCTCCACTGTGCTCACCCAGGTCGAGGTGGACAGGGACGACCCTGCCTTTGCACATCCGACAAAGCCCATAGGCGCCTTTATGACAAAGGAGGAAGCCGATGCTCTTATAAAGGAGCGCGACTACGATGTAATAGAGGATGCGGGGCGGGGGTATCGCAGAGTCGTGGCCTCGCCCATGCCGAAGTCCATTATCGAGATAGATACCGTACTTTCTCTGGTATCCACGAACCACATAGTTATCGCCTGCGGCGGCGGAGGTATTCCGGTATTTAAGACCGGCGGCCATCACTTAAAGGGCGCCGCCGCTGTCATAGACAAGGACTTTGCCGCAGCCGTCCTGGCTAAACAGCTGGACGCCGATATGCTCATAATCCTTACAGCCGTTCCGAAGGTGGCTATCCGCTTCGGCAAGCCCGACCAGAAGGAGCTTACGCGGATGAGCGTAAAAGAGGCCGAAAAATATATCGCCGACGGGGAATTCGCCCCGGGCTCCATGCTGCCTAAGATCGAGGCCAGCGTAGACTTCGTAAGCTCCCGGCAGGGCCGAACCGCCCTCATCACCCAGCTCGAGCGCGCCCGCGACGGCATCGACGGCAAAGAGGGTACGGTTATCTATTGATCTGGAAGGAGGGGGCTGTATGAGCAATTTCACATTTCTTGAAAGTCATTGGAGCGACCTCGCAAAGCTGGGGAATTTGGCAGAGAAATATGTATATTCAGACCCGAATTCATCCATATTGAAGCAGGGGATGTGTGCGGAGAGCGTGGTACAGTATATGCTTGCCTATGATGGTATAGCAGAGCCGGATTACGATAATACTCATGCAAACCGCATACGGCTCTTAAGGCGCAAAGAACTTCTTCCAAAGGAGATCGACAATACACTTTATATCCTTAGGAAAGATCGTAATGACGCATCTCATAAGGCAATGGATGAACAGGCTAAAGCCTTATCCAATCTTCCGCTACTGTATGAACTGTGTGTCTGGTTCATGCAGACATACGGTGATTATAATTATGAGCCGGAGGATTTTGTGCAGCCGATTGACAGTACAGTGAATCTGGCTGATTTGGAACGAGAGAATAAGGAATTAGAAGCCCGGAACCATGAGCTTCAGATGGAACTTGAAGTGATCCGGAAGAACGGAAAAGCTGATACTGTCCGCAGGATCAACTCATACAAAAAAGCTACGGGCATCCATCTGACGGAAGCGCAGACAAGGGAGCTTATAGATGACCAGCTACGGAGAGTAGGATGGGAAGCAGATACCGAAAATATAAGGTACTCAAAGAGAGTAAAACCACAGAAAGGTCATAACCTTGCGATTGCTGAATTTCCTACAGACTCTAACCTTGGCAATCACGGATATGCTGATTATGCCCTTTTTATCGGGGAAAAGCTTGTGGGAATCGTGGAGGCAAAGCGCAAGCATAAAGATATTCCTTCAGTGCTGGATTATCAATGCAAAGATTATGCCCGCAATATAAAGGCGGAGCATCAGAAGTACGTCATAAGGAGATTCGGCGCATATATGGTTCCGTTTCTCTTTGCTACGAACGGAAGGAACTATATTGAGCAGTACAAGGAAAAATCGGGGATATGGTGTCTTGATACCAGAGACCCCTTTAATGTAGGGAAAGCCCTTCCGGGATGGTATTCTCCTGGGGGCATCGAGCAGGCGCTTGAAAAAGATATTGAAGAGGCAAAGAGGAAACTCATTGCGACAGGGTATGAGGTGCTGGAAGATCCTGACGGACTGAATCTTCGATATTATCAGATAGATGCGATAAAGGCGGCAGAGAATGCAATCGTAAAGGATAAAAGGAAAGCGATACTACTGGCTATGGCTACGGGAACCGGAAAGACTCGTACCGTGCTGGGGATGATATACCGTTTCTTATCTTGTGGTCTCTTTAAGAGAGTGTTGTATCTTGTTGACCGCACAGCTCTTGGAGACCAGACATCCGATACATTCAAGTCAGTCCGCCTGGAGGATCTGAAATCGCTTGACAAGCTTTATGACATTAAGGACCTGGGTGAAAATGAGATAGAAAAAGACACCAGACTCGTAATAGCTACGGTTCAGAGCCTTGTAAAGCGTATCGTATATAACGCATCCGATAATGTACCGGGAGCTTCAGATTTTGACTTGATAATTGTGGATGAGGCACATCGTGGATACGTTCTCGATAGGGAAATGAGTGAGGATGAGGTGTTGTACCGTAACCAGGAAGATTTTCAGAGCAAGTATAGAGCTGTAATTGACTATTTTGATGCCATTAAGGTTGCCTTGACCGCCACTCCCGCACTTCATACCACGGAGATATTCGGTGCACCGATATATACCTACGATTACAGGACTGCCGTTGTTGACGGCTTCCTTGTTGACCATGATGCACCACATCATATCACGACGAAGCTCACGGAAGATGGCATACACTTAAAGGCTGGGAGTGTGCATCCTATCTATGATCCAGTCACGGATACTATTATCAACGGGGCGGAGTTGCCGGATGATTTGGATTTTGATGTGGATGATTTCAATAAGCGTATAGTGAATCAGGCTACTACAGAAGCTATCCTTACGGAGCTGGTAAAATACATCGACCCGAATGAACAGGGAAAAACTTTGATATTTGCTGTAGATGATGCCCATGCAGATATGATAGTAAATATCCTTAAACGTATGTATGCAGAACAGGGCGTGAATGAAGATGCAATCAAGAAGATAACAGGCTCTATCGAAAACGGCAATCAGAAAAAGATCAGGGAAGCGATCAGGAGGTTTAAGAATGAATCTTACCCCAATATCGTTGTGACGGTTGACTTGTTATCGACCGGAATTGATGTTGAAGAGATTGTAAATATAGTCTTTATGAGGCGTATAAAATCAAGAATTCTGTATGAACAGATGCTTGGGAGAGCTACCCGTCTCTGTCCGGAAATAGGCAAAACTCATTTTGAGATTTATGATGCAGTGAAGCTTTATGAGACACTTTCAAAGGTTTCCTCCATGAAGCCTGTTGTAGCCAATCCGAGAGTTACCTTTGAAACTCTGATTGATGGAATTGACAGCTTGGAATCAGACAAGGCAAGACGTAACCAGGTCGATATGATTATCGCCAAAATCATGCGTACTAAAGATAGGATGTCCGACCGAAACCGGGAGCAGTTTACATCCCTTACAGGTGGAAAAACACTGGAACAGTTTGCAGAAGACTTGAAACATATCCCTGTAGATAAAGCTGTAGAGAGCGTAAAGAAGAACAGGGATGCTTTTTCTTACATAAAAAGTGAGCCAATGCAAAGACCACAGATCATCGGTGATGTTGCAGATGAAGTAATCAGTCATGTACGTGGATATGGAAAGGCAACAAAGCCAGAGGACTATCTCAAAGAGTTCCGGGACTTTATAGACAATAATCGTAATCAGATAATTGCCTTGAATATCGTTGCTACCAGACCCAAAGACCTGACCAGGCAATCTCTTAGGGAATTGAAGCTGATACTTGACCGGGATGGCTTCAGTGAGACCAAGTTGCAGACAGCGTGGAAGGAAATGACGAACGAGGACATAGCTGCTGATATAATCAGCTTTATCAGGCAACACAGCATGGGTGATGCGCTCATCGGCAAGGATGAAAGAATCCACAATGCTATAGAAAAGCTGAAGCAGGGTCATCCGGAATTCACAAAGGTACAGCTTAACTGGCTAATACGGATAGAGGAATACCTTAAGAAAGAGACGGTCCTTAACAGGGAATCCTTTGATGCTGCAGCATTCAGGAATAAAGGCGGATACAATGCTGTCAACAAGGCATTTGGAAATAATCTTGATGCCATTATTGATGAAATCAATACATACATGTATGCCATATAAAATGAAAGTAAAGAGGGGTGAATCGTGACAAACAGCGAAATCGTAGCAAAGCTCTGGAATCTATGTAATGTACTGCGAGATGATGGTATCACTTATCACCAGTATGTGACGGAATTGACATACATTCTTTTTCTGAAGATGGCGAAAGAGACGGAAACAGAGGGCAATATTCCAGAGAAATATCGCTGGGATGTCCTGAAGCGTAAGGATGGATTAGAGCTTAAGAAGTATTATGAAAAGCTCTTACAGGAGCTGGGTGAGAAAGGTAAAGGACGCATCCAGGAGATATATAACGGAGCGAGAAGTAATATCGAAGAGCCTGCAAACCTTAAGAAGATTATCACAAACATAGATGGTTTAGACTGGTTCTCCGCAAAGGAAGAGGGATTGGGTAATCTCTATGAGGGACTTCTTGAGAAGAATGCCGGAGAAAAGAAATCCGGTGCCGGACAGTATTTCACTCCGCGTGTACTGATAGATGTTATGACAGAGCTTATCGATCCGAAGCCGGGTGAACGTTGTAATGACCCTGCTTGTGGTACGTTCGGGTTTATGATTGCGGCAGACAAGCATGTAAAGGAAGCAACAAATGACCTGTTCTCCCTTTCGGAAGATGAGCAGACATTCCAGAAGAAAGAGGCTTTTACAGGTGGTGAACTTGTACATGAGACACACAGGCTTGCTTTGATGAATGCTATGCTCCATGACATAGAAGGAAAAATTTTTTTGGGAGATACTCTGTCAGACCAGGGCAAAGCCATGAAAGGCTATGATGTAGTACTGACAAATCCGCCTTTTGGTACGAAGAAGGGCGGAGAGCGTGCCACTAGGGATGACTTCACCTATACCACAAGTAATAAGCAGCTCAATTTCCTGCAGCATATATACCGTTCACTTCGAAAAGACACAGGAACGGCAAGAGCGGCGGTAGTCCTGCCGGATAATGTGCTCTTTGCAGATGGAGAAGGTGAGAATATTCGCGTTGACCTGATGAATAAATGTAACCTCCATACGGTACTCCGGCTTCCTACAGGTATATTCTATGCACAGGGCGTAAAAACCAATGTGCTGTTCTTTACAAGAGGAATGAAAGACGAAGGGAATACAAAAGAGGTATGGTTCTATGACCTCAGAACCAATATGCCGTCTTTTGGGAAAACGAATCCTCTTAAGAAAGAAGATTTTGATGGCTTCGTTAAGGCATATACTGCAAAGGACAGGCATAGCGTTGATGATGAACGCTGGCGCTGTTTTACAATCGAGCAGATAGGTGCAGAGGGGAAGAATCACAGCCTTGACCTGGGACTTATCAGAGATGATTCAGTCCTGGATTATAACGACCTGCCTGACCCGTTGGAGAGCGTGGAGGAATGTATCGGCAAACTGGAGGAGGCGGTTGATATATTAAGAAGTGTTGAGAAAGAGCTAAAGGCGATAAGCTGATTATATACGAAAGTGGGGTTCTGTTTTATGAAGAACAGTGAAAAAATATATTCAGTTAAAGAGATTACCGGTTTTCTGTTACCGTTAATCAAGAAATATAGAGCAGATAAGGCTATATTATTTGGGTCATACGCAAGAAATGAAGCGGACAAGGACTCAGATATTGATGTAATGATAGTCGGGGGGATGGAATTTGACCCGACAGATATTTTCTGCATTGCAGACGATTTGAACCGGGTTGCTCAAAAAAATG
>JAFTEI010000232.1 GCA_017453965.1 Lachnospiraceae bacterium | reverse complement strand
CCTTACTCTCCTGAGCCGCTGCCTCACCCACCTCGGGTTTGAAGCCGGCCCCTCTTCCTATTGTCGTATTTTCACCTATCTGTATGGTATGAGTCGCCTTGCTCAACATAAGCGCCTGCTTATCCGTATTGACCGCAAGATAATCCACTCCGAATATATCGGCCTCAATCATCCTGTTGAGCGTATTATTGCCGCCTCCGCCTACGCCTACGACCAAAATACGGCAGCCAACTACTGCTTCCTCGCTCGGTTTAATCTCTAACACGAATCGACCCTCCTGCAAAATATAAATCAATATATTGTATTAATCGATAAAATGGTCAAAAAAATACACAAATAGCTACATCTATACAATCACTTCCATATAATATAATTTTTTAACCATATTTTCAAGTGTTTATCTGACATAATGAACTGGACATGCTGACCTTGCCCTGAAATACTACTCATCCGTCTTAAAGGTTATGTAGTCATTATGGGAATCCTGAGAATAATTTTCCATATGCAGCACCCCCTTCATGCCCTTGAGCTTCGGTATTATATATTGAAGTCTTATCATCTTGTCGTCAATATTGTCAAAGTTTCCCATAAATACTCTCGCCTCTCCGAAGAAAAGCGTAATTTCCATATTGCGGTCAAAATATATCCTGTCGGTCTGTATGTCATATTTTTCCATCAGCTGTGTAAGCGACAGAATCTCCGCAAAAACATCCTTGTTTTCTATCGGCAGCGGCTCATACATTACGCAGTGATCGAACTTGAGCCCGGTAACAAAGGGAATGCCCTCTATCCTCCTGGTGGAGCTCTCCACTATTATCCCGTCCTTGTCAAAATACATGTAATACCCAAGATATTCCACGTATCCGGCTATGGCCTTTTCGTACACATTGATCGTAATGCTCTTGGGATCCTCTATCTTAACATCCATCTTCTCCACAAAGGGGATGTCCTTAATTTCCTTATCCCTGTATTTTAAACGGAGAAAAAGGGAATTGTCCCCCAGCGTCCCCGACATCACCATGTCCCGGATCTCGTCCTCGGTATAGCGCTCTGCCCCGATGACCTCTACCTTTTCCACCCGGAAATAGTCCTCCAGCACCAGAAAGGCAGCAAAAAGTCCCGCTAAAACAATGAAAATTATCAAAAATATCAGGAGTCTTTTTTTATTCTCTCTCCTCAACCGGTATCCTCCTTGCAACGCTTATGACTATGCCTATTTCGGCAAGGAACATAAACATTGCCGTTCCTCCGTAGGATATAAACGGAAGCGGAATACCCGTATTCGGGATCACATTCGTGACCACCGCCACGTTTATAACTACCTGCAGTCCGAGATGGCTCATGACTCCGACTACAAGCATCGAACCGTACAGATCCACGGCATTGGACGCGACTATCATCATCCTCCAGATAAGGATCATGAACATAAAGATGATCGCGATGCCGGTAAATACTCCCAGCTCCTCACAGATTATCGAGAAGATCATATCATTTTGCGCCTCTGGTATATAGCCCATCTTCTGTATACTGTGCCCCAGGCCCTTGCCGAAGATACCGCCCGAACCTATGGAATAGAGCGACTGAAGAATCTGGTATCCGACTCCGGAGGAATCCGCGTAAGGGTCGAGCCAGGCGGTAATACGGGCAAAGCGGAAATCCGAAGCCGCATCTATTATATTGGACCTCACCAGATAGACCAGAAGTCCCACAGCCCCTACGGCGCCTCCCCCCAAAAGTACATAGTGCCAGTATTTCTTGGAGGCCACAAAGAGCAGGAAGAAAACTATACCGCAGACTATTATCGCTGAACTCATGTTATCTGTGATAAAAAACAGCATCGCGGCAGGAATTCCCGCCACTGTCGCCAGCACCGTCAGCACCCCTACAAAGGATTGCAGCAGATACCGTCGTTTATTTATGATTGCTACCGTAAATATGATTACGGAGCCCTTGACTATCTCTGAGGGCTGCACCGACATTCCGAAGATATAAAGCCACCTCGAAGCGCCGTTGACCTGTCCTCTGCCAAGAGGGGTCAGAACCAGCGGTATCATCGAAAGCGCGGCGATAAATATCGGTGTCGACACCTTCTGGATGAGCCTGTAATCCACCACAAAGCCTATGAATATCATAAGAAAGAGGCCAAATGCCATGGACCTCAGCTGGTTAAGCAGATACTGTCTCGGATTCATCCCGCTCATGGACAGAGAATACTGCGTTATGGAATATATCATTATAAGCCCGAAGCAGCTTAAAAAGATCACTATAAACAAAATACCGTAATCCATATAGCTGCGCTGGCGTTTTGTCCTGGCTGCCGCTCTTCTGCGCTCGCGCCTTATCTGCGCCGGAGCCCCGTTCCTTGCGTGCGCGCTTCCAACACCTTCACTCATAAGCTCTTTACATACTCCTTAAACTTATGACCCCGTTCCTCATAATTCGTAAACATTCCCCAGCTTGCGCAGGCCGGCGACAGCAGTACGGCATAGCCGTCCTTCGCCCGCTCATGACAGATATCCACGGCGGCTTTAAGGTCCTCCGCCATGACGATCTCATTAAAGCCATGCTTTCTCGCGCATTCGGCTATCTTTTCCGCCGTCTGTCCAATAAGCACAAGGCACTTTACCGTGTCCCCAAAGCTCTCTATCCATTCATCGTATGCGGAGGCCTTATCATATCCTCCCCCGATAAGTATCGTCGGCTTCTTCATCGCCTGTACTGCCTTTATTGCCGCGTCTGGATTCGTTCCCTTCGAATCATTGTAATAGTCAACTCCGTCTACGGTCTTGACGAACTCT
>JAFTEI010000231.1 GCA_017453965.1 Lachnospiraceae bacterium | reverse complement strand
TCATTCGCGTAGGAAATGATGCTGTTCTTGTTGAGCATATCAGAGCGCGGTGCGACAAGCTTACGATAGGCGCCATTACGCCGGAATGTGACCTCCAGGCGTTCAGAACCCGAATCAACATCGACATACTTGCCGCTGATAAAGAGAGGTTCGGCTGAGAAGGGCACCGGCCTGATTTCACCGAAAGCCATTTCAAGGTGCTGCATGCCGTGGTCATCTACCACCCAGTCGGGAGGCACAATCACGTCCGGTGTTGACACACCTGTGAGCTTAAGGAGCGCAGATTCTGGCTTGTCTGCCATCTGCCTGACCCGCCGTTCGAAGTCCCTCACGCCTACGCCCTTTGGGAGCGCCATACGAAGTTTGGTATAGCGGTTGTAATCATTTGCGTATGCCCACGCCGCTGCTTTCAGCGTTTTATCAGATGTTGCGTCGTCTATGGTCATTGACTGCCCGAGAAGGTTGTCGATATATGCCGCGGCGTTTGGGCGTCCCTCATAAAACGCCGATACATTTGCAACAGCATTCCGCATTGAGATTATGCCATAGGTGGAATCGCCTGTCGGCCTGTCCCACTTGTCACGCATGAGTGCCGATTCACGGAATAGCCTGTCCATCTGCTCCATATCACCCCGGCAGTAAAAAGCCAGCTTCATAAGAAGCGCAGCATCTGCATCAGAGTGTGAGGGGGCATCCCAGTCGCCATGGTACATACGAATGAACTTCTGGTCACTCTCCGCAGCGAGCTTCTGCAGCACCTCCGCATCGCTCAGGATAGAGCCGCCAGGCGGCAGTGCTTTCGGCTTTGCCCTTCTCATAAAGGCGTCAAGGAATTCCATCAACTGATCCCTTGTGACAGCCATAGAACCTTCGCGGTAGATATTCCCGGTCAGCGTAATAAAGCGGCCAGCAAAGTACACCTCCGCGCCCGTTTTCCTGTTGTTTGTATAGTAGGCGCCACTGTCGAAGGTGAAGCCCTCCGGCACGATAAAGAAGAGATGCAGGCCGGTATGCGACGGCGAGATCTCCACAAGGGCCGACGGAAGCATATCAAGGACCTGCTGGGCGCCTGCACCCACCTCATTTCCCGTTGCACTAGATAATATACAATGGTCCAGATCTATGCACCCTACAGTGCCGTTCAGGCCAATGCCTATGCCAGAGTAGTTTTTCACCACTGCCAATGCCTCATCCATTGTGCCAAACGTTGACGGATCATTTGATTTTGCCCTGCGACCCGTCTTGGGATTGTACGGCACCTTCCTTTTCCCTTCCCAGCGCCAGCAGCAGAACTTATGCTGTTTAATTATTTCTGGATATGTTTTTATCATGTTTTCCCCCTTTTTTGCATATTGTTTTTACCACATGTGGTAAAACTTTTTCCTCTCCACAGGAGGGGAGCTCAACTTGAGCCCCCCCTTGACTTTCTTTGCTACCCCCTTGTGATTACCCTTCTTTTCTGACAGATGAATACCTTCACCATAAAGGGTAGCGAACCGTTAGCTCCCCTTGTGCTAAACCTCTCCTCTAATAGATGAATACTTTGCACCATATAGTTGAGCCAACCGTTAGCTCTCCTTGTACGGATAATCTTATCCTCCGAACAGAAGAATACCCCACTCCGGTTATTTTCTTCTGACAGATAATAAGAGTACTTACGCTGTCACTTTACCAATAAGCAGCTTAAGCGTCTCACGGCCTTTAGGCGTAATCATCAATTGAGTTCCTGCCCAGCCATTCGCTTCGTTTTTGCATTCCTTCAATGCAAAAAGCCCGTTCTCAACATACTTCATACATGGCTGCAGTCTCTTTTTCTTATCACGAAAACAATACCCTTTATCTATCAGATAATTAGTGAATTTCTTCAGACCAATCCCGAATTCTTTAGCTGTTTCCGTTATGCCGGTGAGCAGGTTACGATCCCCAAGCTCATCAAAATAATCTGCTTTAGGCTTAAGCTCCGCTATCTTTTCCTTTGCCGCCTTATACTCGATCAAAAGCTTAATACCAAACTCCGGATCTTCCAGAATTTTATCAATCACCTCATCCGTAGCATACATGCCGTGCTTTCTAATAGACGGCATCACCTCATTAGCAATATACATTTGATACTGTAGCGCTTTAGGCTTATCAGAACGTCCAAGGAAGAAATATAATCCCTGCTCAGAAAGGCAAAGCATATTCTGTTCACCACCAGGGGTAGCCATACGCTTGTTCGCCTTCCACAGGTCTGGTACAGCCCCAAAAGCCGATTGTATACTGCTAGTGAGGCTGTAACACAACGCATCCAGCACATCCCTTCCGCAAAACCACACATCATTATTTTCATCAAAACACAGGCGAACCTGTCCAAACTGTTCATTGTTAAATACCTGAAGATTATTCATGTTTTTTCCTTTCTTGGTAGTTGTTTTTTACACCGCCCATTTTTGCAAATCAGGCACTGACACATCGTCCATATCACTCCACGCACTGTACAATGGAGCATATTC
>JAFTEI010000230.1 GCA_017453965.1 Lachnospiraceae bacterium | reverse complement strand
TGAGAAGGCGGAAGGCAGCGCCGCGGCCCTTCCAACGGGCGGGGAGCTTACGGGTCTGATATATTCCCATGTGACAGGTACGCTGGACTATGTCGTGGGGAGGCGCATTGCCGAGGGCATAGACCCCTCATACGACTTTGCCCTGCGCATAGTCATGGATTCGGACCTTGAGGACTTATCCTATCTGGAAAAATACGGCGAGTATGTCTCCAAAGATACTGTCAGGCTGGCTGAATACCTGAATTCGCTGGATGAAGACCTGATCGGAAAAATCTCCGATACTTATACGGAGGGCTACCGCCTGGGTTTCATAAATACAGGCAAGGACCTGTCCATAAAGAAGACCGTCAATATCCGCTACCACATAGGCTTTGAGCGGGTGGTGAGAAGAGCGGTTTTAAATTTCAGGAAAATGGGGCTGGAGCCGGTCATATACAGGAGGGCCCTGCATGCCCCGGTCAGGGGGCAGGTCTATGTGGGCTTTCACGGAGACGCCGTAAACCGCCAGATGGATTTTGACCACAAGGAGGACAAGGCCCTCTTTCTGGACGAGGCCTATATCGAAAAGAGGCTGGAGGCCGCAAAGAGCACTTATGAGAAGAATAGGGACCTGGCCCGGGGGCATGCGGGGCCGGCCGTTATAGACACCTTCGGGGAAGCTCCCTTTCTCCCGGAGTCCAGGACTGAGGCCTATAGCTTAAGCCCCGCTCAGGGAGAGCTGAATGTCAGGCTCTCGGGAGCCCTGGGGAAGCTTACCAATAAATATATACCCGGGGAAGAGAGGTCATTTACGATAATCGCCTTCCCACTTCCCTCCATCGGAGAGGACTTCGACGGGATCTTCAAAGAGACCGTCAGGCTGAACACCCTGGACTATATCCGTTACAGGGATATCCAGCAGCGGCTTATATGCACTCTCGAGAAGGGCGAGTACGTGGAGATCAGGGGAAAAGGGGAAAATCTCACCGATATGAGGGTGTATTTATGCCCCCTCAAGGACAGGGCCACCCAGACGAATTTCGAAAACTGCGTGGCGGATGTCAACATTCCGGTGGGGGAGGTCTTTACCTCTCCGCAGCTTAAGGGTACCGAAGGGACTCTCCATGTTTCGGAGGTATATCTGGAGGGCCTGAAATTCGAAGGGCTCAAGCTGATCTTTAAGGACGGCTTTATAACCGGTTATTCCTGCACGAATTTCGACGACGAGGCGAAGAACAGGAAGTATATCGAGGACAATATCCTCTTTCACCATAAGACCCTGCCCCTGGGGGAATTTGCCATAGGCACCAACACCACGGCCTATGCCATGGCGAAGAGATATGACATTTTTTCCTGCCTGCCGATCTTGATAGCGGAGAAGACCGGCCCCCATTTCGCGGTGGGGGACACCTGCTACAGCAGGGCGGAGGATATAAAGGTATATAATTCCGACGGCAGGGAGATAATTTCCAGGGACAACGAGGAGACGCTGAAACGCCTCGAGGACAAGGATTTCAGATATTATGAGTGTCACACGGACATTACGATCCCCTACGAGGAGCTGGATAGCATAACGGCTGTTTCTAAAGACGGGGAGCGCTTCCCCGTGATCGCCGGAGGGCGTTTTGTGGTAGAGGGAACGGAGGAGCTGAACGAGCCGCTGCAATGTTAGAGGTCAGCCGGACCGCTGAATAGCAGCAATGAACCAAATGAGGCTAAGAGGCGTAACGATAATTGACTATATCCGGCTAAATCAGTATAATTAACAGGTTATGGCAGTAATCAGTAGCGGAGTAGCTATGAGCTATAAGTCAGATATTACAGGGGATAAAACCCATTTTAATAAGAGGTGTAGATTTAAGGAGATATTATGGCTAAGGTAGGAATTGTGATGGGTTCGGACTCCGATATGGACGTCATGAAAAAGGCGGCGGAGCTTCTGGACCAGTTCAACATAGAATATGAGATGAGGATAATCTCTGCCCACAGAGAGCCCGACCTGTTTTTCGAATGGGCCAGGGGAGCCGCGGACAGGGGCATAAAGGTCATCATTGCCGGAGCGGGCATGGCAGCCCACCTTCCGGGGATGTGCGCGGCGCTGTTTCCGTTGCCCGTAATAGGGATACCCATGTATTCCAAGGCCTTAAACGGAAACGACGCACTTTATTCGATATTGCAGATGCCGCCGGGAATACCCGTAGCCACCGTCGCCATAGACGGGGCGAAGAATGCGGCGCTTTTGGCGGCGAAGATCCTCGCCGTCTCCGACGAAGGACTCTTGGAGGAGCTGAAGAAATATTCCGAAGCTCAGGCCAGGGCCGTGGAGGAGAAGGACAGGAGACTGGCCGAGCAGGGATATAAGAACTATTGAAACAACCATTTCTGGAGGTAGTGAAGAGTTATGGATTACAAGAGTGCCGGAGTAGATATTGAGGCCGGATACAAAGCTGTCGAGCTTATGAAAAAGTACGTGGACGAGACCCAGCGCAGCGAGTGTCTGGGAGGTCTGGGGGGCTTTTCGGGAGCCTTTTCCTTAAAGAGCTTTATGAATATGAAGAAACCCACCCTGGTCTCGGGCACGGACGGAGTCGGGACAAAGCTCAAGCTCGCCTTCGAGATGGACAGGCATGATACGGTGGGTATAGACTGTGTGGCGATGTGCGTAAACGACATAGCCTGCGCGGGGGGAGAGCCCCTGTTCTTCCTGGACTATATCGCCTGCGGCAGGAATGAGCCAGAGAAAATAGCTTCCATAGTAAAGGGAGTGGCCGAGGGCTGCAAGCAGAGCGGAGCCGCCCTCATAGGAGGGGAGACCGCGGAGATGCCCGGCTTTTACCCCGAGAACGAGTACGACTTGGCGGGCTTTGCGGTGGGTATCGTAGATGAGGACGCCATGCCGGATAAGAAGGACATCGCGCCCGGCAACGCCCTGGTGGGAATAGCCTCCTCGGGCGTCCATTCCAACGGCTTCTCGCTGGTCAGGAAGATCTTCAAGATAAGTCACGAAAATTTGAGCAGGTACCGGGAGTCCCTCGGGAGCTCCCTGGGAGAGACGCTGCTCGAGCCTACTAAGATATATGTTAAGACCCTGGAAAAGATAAAGGCCGCGGGCTTAAAGGAAAAGGGCTGCAGCCACATTACCGGGGGAGGCTTCTTCGAGAATATACCCAGGATGCTTCCAGAGGGCATAGGGGCGAAGATAGAAAAGGCCTCCTATCCCGTACCTCCGATCTTTGACCTCATTCAAAGTGACGGAGGAGTGGAAGAGAGCATTATGTACAATACCTTTAACATGGGTATAGGTATGGTCTTATGTGTGGAAAAAAATGAGGCGGAGGGCCTTGTGGAGGTGATAAGGTCCGCAGGGGAAGAGGCCTGGATAATAGGAGAGA
>JAFTEI010000229.1 GCA_017453965.1 Lachnospiraceae bacterium | reverse complement strand
TAGGGATAGTAGCCGTCCTGCAGGGCCAGCTCCAGCTGGCTTATATTTCTCTTGGTGGCAGCTCCCTCCCAGCCGTAGCCATAGGTTGACATAATTTTATCGCCGAAATCTGATATCAGATAGGCTCCCGTGGAGCCCAGGTCCCCGCCGTCCAGAAAGGCCAGTCTCTGTGTGGTCAGTTCCTTGGCCCTGCCAATAAAGGTCTCCTCCATAATTTCCACGTATCTGTCCCTCGGGTCCCTGCCGTCTCCGTAGCCCTTGATGAACCACAGGGAGGGAAGGGCGTCCAGGCACAAAAAGATTAGGCAGCATAGGAGCAGCTTCTTCTTAAGCGTCCTCCACTGAAGGAGGCTTAAGAGACTCAGGCACACCGCTATCGGAAGGTATTTCAGCATGAGGAAGAACCTGGGGGCCGGCATCAGCGAAAGCAACGGGTAGAACAGCGTGGTCGAAAACAGCAAAATGAGGATCGCGGTGAGAAAACCCGGAATCTGCTTCCTCTTCGAGCAGATCACTCCGAAGATACATATCAGGAAGGTGGAAAAGCCGAAATAATATACATCGGCAGACACGGCGGTCCGGTAAAAGGGGTTGAGGCTTAAGAAGATGCTCTGGAAATAGCTCCTTATGGATTCGGCATTGCCAAAGTCGATGGCCCCGGTCTTGACCGCGTTGAAAAGCCAGATCCCGATGATGGCGTAGGGCAGGCAGAGGGCTCCGAGAAGCCTTCTGAAGCGCATGCCGTTCCTGTTTGCGATGAGGTAGACGAGCATATATAATAGCGCAGCTATGAAGAGCATGCCCGCGTAATTCAGCGAGCTTAGGGCGATGACTGAATACACCGCTATCAGCTTGGGGATTATCCTCCAACTGCCGTACATTAAATAATTTGAAACGTAGAATATGAACAGGGGGAGCAGGGCGTTTACGAGGGCTCTGCCCAGATTTCCCTCACCGAAGAGGGTGTAGAGATTGGTCGGCATGAAAAACCAGAGGAGGCCCATCATCCAGCCCAGGACGGGGCGGTTTTCCCTCATTCCCACCACATACCAGCAGGTACAGCCCATTATCAGCAGGATTATTACGAAAAGGAGGTAGCTGACATAGACATTTCCCCGCATGAACAGCAGGCAAAGGGCTATAAGGTAGGGAACCAGCGGTGGCTCCACCCTTAAAAGCTCGATGCCGTTGTACCACATCGGGTCATAGACCGGGAATGCCACACCGCTCATCCAGTTATTGTAGACAAAGCTTCCCCTGTGCATTTCGTACATGGTGTCTGCCCCGGAGGGGTATATTCCGTTGTTTGAAATATAGGTGACTACAAAAACGGAAATAATTGTCAGACTCAAAAGCATTATGACGGGCATGATGAGCTCCAGCACATAGAGCCTGGTCATCCTGTCCCCTTTGCTTTTTTGCTTATCTTTATCCTTAGCTGCCGATTCCATCTTCTATTATCTTATCAAATATATCGTTCAGTGAATTGTTATTGTCAGTTCTGTCTGCCCCTGCGCCGTAGCGCGGTCTGCCCTGCATCGGAATGTTGCTTTGCGCGGGGATGTTGCTGTAGGCCGGGATATTGCTCTGGGCTGGAATATTGCCCTGCGCGGAGAAGTTGCCCTGCATCGGGACATTACTCTGCATCGGGATGTTGCCCTGCATTGGAACATTGCCCTGCATAGGAACATTGCTCTGCATAGGAACATTGCTCTGCATCGGGACGTTACTCTGCATCGGAACATTATTCTGCATTGGAACATTGCCCATCATTATATAATCGTCCATATAGGGAATACCGTAGTAGTCATAGTAATTATCCGGTATAGCATTTCTGTCAATATCATAGACCTCCCTGTCGGGCTCGTCGAACATACCCACGGCCGAGGCATTCTGTATCAGCGCCTCATCACTTATCTGCTGCGAAAAATCGTGAATGTACGACCTGGTCGGAGTCTCGCTTCCCTCTACACGGATGACCTGTCCCCCCAGCTTCCCGATGATATCCCTGATCTTTGGTGCAAAATAATCCAGCATACTCTCCAGAGTCGGGATGATGAGGTCAAAGGGCTCGACCTCGTTCATGACCTGATCCTGATAGGGGTCTATGAAGGCGTTTATCCCCTTCTCAAAATCGTTAAATTCCATGTATTTGCTGCGGTCTATAAGGATATCCACCTGAAACTCCCAGGTATGGGGATGAACCTGTCCCTTTTTATTATTGAAAATAACGTAGTGACTGGCGTTCAGGTAAAATTTGAACCGGTATTCTCTCAAGGCATTTGCAAGTATCATAAATTATCCTCATTATTTATCTTACAGACCAGGATTTGATGTCGATAAAATTCCTGAAGACTCTGTAAACATCCACGCTGTCGTCGCTAAGGTTTATCATATCAGAGCCGAGATAGGCGCTTTCCGTATCTATATCCCCTATGGTCCTGAGCTTCGCCGTATCGCACTTCATGGATATGATGGCTACCATTCCGTTTTCCTTGTCCTCAAACCGTACATCCCTCTTATCCAGCACTGTATTGAGGGCCGAGGCCAGCTGCTTCCTCCCCTCGTCATCGGCATAGGCAAAGAGCGAAAAGCCCACTGGATAGGTGGAATCGTTCATGCGGCTTATAAAGTCCGGGGCGTAGCTCATGTCGAACATATCCTGCTGGATATCCTCTACCCGCTTGTCCACCAGGACCCCCGGAGTCTCCTCGTAGCCCACATTGTCCAGCTTGTGATTGAGCTTGACCAGCTTCCCGTTCAGAGTGCTGTTTTCCTTTTCGCTGTCCTCCAGCCTCCCGATCAGCTTGTTGAAGGCGCTTACCGCGATGATCGGGATTATGAACAAGAGGAAATAGACTCCGAAGAGCAGGACACAGAACTCGACCTTGGCTCCCAGGAAGTAGTTATTGTCCAGAAGCACGCTCCTGTTGGTCAGCAGGCACATCTTATATTCCTTGCCGCCATAGTTGAACTTAACTCCCGACGCCACGTATTCCTTGTTGTTTACGATGATGTCAGCATGCTGGACCACGTTTAGGCGCAGGGAGTTGACAAAGGCCGCAGAGCTCTTTTCGGTATAGTAATAGTCCGTCTTAAATGACTGGTATTTATTCGTCTCCAGGGTATCCTTTACAAAGAGCAGGGCCTGATCCTGGGAAAAGACCCAGTAGCGGTTGGTAGAGGCGTCCATTGTGCTTAGGATATTCTGGACTATCTCCTCATTGGACCGGTTCTCCTTCAGGTTTATCTGGTCTACGACGAGCTGGACATAGCTGTCCTGCTGTGTAGCGCAGACATCTATGATTCCCTGTTCGTACCTCTCAAGCGCCCTCCAGGTCACAAAGATCACGACTATGAGTATGGCTGTCATGATCCCCGTGACGGCCAGCAGGCTCTTTTTCTTCAGTTTTTTATTCATCGTCCGTATTTACTGCCTTTCTGAGCTTGGGTATCCAGCCAAACATATGACCGCCGACCTCCTTTAAGGCACCTACAAAGGAATTTCCTTCATCTGTCAGGGTCTTCGTCTTCCAGGCGCTTGTGGTATTGATACTGTTCATTATTCCGGCCATCCGGACAAAGAACATCAGCAGATTGAACAACGGCAGGAGGGGTACGACCCACCAGTGCTTTTTATAATAATCCGCCAGGGCCGGGAAATTGCGCATATAGATCACGATGGAGATAAAATATATATAGGAGATCACTATATACATTATCATCATGAATATCATCGAGAACATTATCATCTTCGCGGAGTAACCCATAATGACGAGGCAGATCATCGCGATGTACCAGATCATTCTTGGGAAAGCGAAGGTATGGTCAAACATGAGGGTCCGGACATTTACGTCCTTTAGCATCCTCGTCGGCCGGAAATCCTTGCTGTCAAAGAGCTTGGCCACCTCGAGGCTCCCTCGCTGCCAGCGCTGCCTCTGGGTATAGAGCTTGTCGATACCCTCTATGGGGCCGACGAGATACAGGGCGATATCGCAGACCTTGACCTTCTGATGGAGGATGTGCTTCATCTGGAAGGTGATCTGGGTATCCTCGGCTATAGTGGAGGTGTCGTACATTCTGGACTTTAAGACCGCGCTCTTCCTGAAGGCTGAAAAGGCTCCTGAGAGCGTATATACCTCGCCCCTTTCGGAGGCAAAGGCCCTGCCTGCCAGGAAGGCCTGGGCATATTCCATGAATTCTATCTTTCTTAAGAGTCTGGCGAAGAAGTTTTTATACTGCTCTATCTGCTCCGGGATAGTCAGAATCGCCCCCGTCATACAGCCTATTTCCGGGTCCTCCTCAAAGGTGCCTATCATGTACTGCAGGGCATGGGGCTCCAGCATTCCGTCGGAGTCAATGTTTATGATATATTTTCCGGTGCTGTTATATAGGGCGAGATTGAGCGCCCGGGATTTGCCCTGCTCCGAGGTCAGCCACTGCATCCGAAGCTGCGGAAAGTCCTTCTGTGCCTTCGTGTAGACCTTAAAGCTCTTCTTATCCTCGGCGTTGTTATTGACCAGAAAGATCCTTATCTTGTCGTTATCATAGGTGGAATCGTTCACCGACTTGATACAGTCATAGAGTGAATCGAAGGAATTATAGACCGGAATTATCAGCGAGATCTCCGGATCCGCCGCCGGCCTTGTGGGAAGATGATTTTTAAGCCGCTTTTTTATCAGCACAATAGCCGCTCCGATGGAAGGGATTATCTCCATCATGAACGGTATTAATATCCAGGCACTCCAAAATATAAATGTTCCTAACCAGGTCCTTAAAGCTGCCGGCATTAAACTCTCCTCTATATCAGGGAACCGCTGAAGGATAGGCATGGCGATTCCTGTTTTATATTATGTCTGTCCGTTTTTATCCTTATCGCTCGCGCTGTATAAGGAATCACTTTCTTTTTTAAAGGAATCCAGCTCCTCCTGGCTTACGTCGTCTCCCCAGGACTTATCGGCCTCGATCCTGTTGTAGGTATTTCCAGCGGTCTCTCCTGCCTTGTCCGAATCAGCAGCCGCAGCGGCCGCAGCAACCGCTTTCTTCTTTCCTCCTATGTTGTAGCGGAAATTGCCGACCTTCATGCGTACTACCTGAGCCTTTGTAAAGACGTAGAAATACAGCACCACTGACACGAAGTAGAAGAAGATACGGCCTATGTAGGTATGGGCGATATAGTAGGCTCCGGCGCCTCCGAAATGGATTATCTCGCAGATAAGGATTATCCTCAGTGCATTGGCCATGATGATATAGAAAACTCCGAGCACGCTCAAGACTATCCTTTCAAAGGCGTCATAGACCTTGAAAAATACCAGCAGGGAAAGATAGGCGAGTATCTCAATGATACCGGAGCACTCGAAATCTATCTGCAGGGTCAGGTTCCCGCTGTCTCTGGTGGGAATGAAGATTATCCCATACCGGAAGAAATTCTGGAAGGTTCCGGTCAGCCGCCCGAAGATGCCCGCAATGGCAGCCACGGCCCTGGAGAGGGGCTCCACGGCCAGCGGTCTGATATAGACCATCCCGAAAATGAACAGGCCGATAGAACCTATGACCTCAAACCACGCCTGCAGCTTCGCCTTATGGAGGACTACCATAAGGATTATCCATATTATGAAAATAATAAAGCCAAGCAGTATATACATGTACAACTCCCTGAAAGATAGGTTATTGAATTTTATCAAAAATTCAATAACCGTACTCGACCAGGCGACCGGCAAGCCGGTCGGCGTGTCTGGCGAAGCCAGATTTCCGAACGCAATTCCGATTTCGCGTTCGGAAAGTCATCCTATTCAGAAATAAGAGGAGGCTTCTGGTATAACTTTCGATTTATGTATTCCTTCTTCTTTTCCAAATAGGCAATAGTCTTTGAAGCATTCTCTTCACGCGCAAGAAATAAGGCCTCTTCTACGATTTC
>JAFTEI010000228.1 GCA_017453965.1 Lachnospiraceae bacterium | reverse complement strand
GGAGAGTGAAGGAATCTCTGAGTCGGATGCCCTCATCACCCTGACCGGGATGGACGAGTTAAACCTCGTGATATCCTTCTTCGGTAACGTCTGTAAGGTACCTAAGATAATAACGAAGCTCAACCACCTCAACAATAACTATGTGCTGGACAATCTGGAGATCGGAAGCATAGTGAGCCCGAAGGAGATCGCTACGGACAATATCGTAAGATATGTCCGCGCAATGAGCAATCTGTCCGGAGCGGCGGTAACGGTACATTCCATAGCCGAGGGAAAGGCGGAGGCCATAGAATTCAGGGTAGATGCCGAAACGAGGCATATCGGCAAGCCCCTTAAGAACATAGCCTTAAGGCAGGGTGTCCTCATCTGCTGCATAACCCATGAGATGGAGACGGAGATACCCGCAGGAGATTCCAGCTTCTCTCTGGGAGATACCGTTATAGTCGTGGTATCCGCGGGAACTATGATAATGAAGCTCAATGATATTTTCGAGGCGTAGTCATGAATTATAAGATGATAGGGCGCATTCTTTCAGTGATACTCGGAGTGGAAGCGATACTCATGCTTCCGGCTCTTTTCATTTCAGTTTTTGACGGGGATGCTCCGGTCATTGGAAGCTTTCTTTTGAGTATAGGCCTGATCGCCGTTGTTTCTGTAATTCTTTTTTTCGTTTCAAGAAATGCCGAGATGCATTTTTACGCCAGAGAGGGCTTTGTCTGCGTAGGCTTAAGCTGGATAGCCATGTCGCTTTTAGGCTGCCTTCCCTTCTGGTTTTCAGGACAGATTCCTAAATTCATCGATGCCCTTTTTGAGATGGTGTCCGGGTTTACGACCACAGGAGCCTCCATAGTACCGAATGTGGAGAGCCTGTCCAGAGGAATTCTTTACTGGAGGAGCTTTTCTCACTGGATAGGGGGTATGGGCGTGCTGGTCTTCGTGCTGGCCATTGTGCCCCTTAACGGCCGCAACAGCGGCTTTACGCTGCATCTTATGAGGGCGGAGAGTCCGGGACCCAGCGTCGGCAAGCTCTCTCCAAAGCTTTCCCAGACTGCAAAGATACTTTATATCATATACATTGCCCTGACAGTAGCGGATGTACTCTTCCTGCTGGCAGGAAAGATGCCCTTATTCGATGCGCTATGCGCCGCCTTCGGAACCGCGGGAACAGGAGGTTTCGGTATAAAGGCCGATTCCATGACCTCCTACAGCCCGTATTTACAGAATGTGACCACGATATTCATGTTCCTCTTCGGAGTCAATTTCACCATCTTTTATCTGATACTTATGAAGAAGTTTAAGGCGGTGGCCGTGGACGAGGAGCTTCGGGCCTATTTCGGAGTCTTCATTGTAAGCACCATAATAATAACCTCCAATATCATGAGGCTCTATCCTACGGTGAGCCAGGCCATATCTCATGCGTCCTTCCAGGTAGCCTCAATAATGACCACGACGGGCTATGCGACCGCGGACTTTAATACCTGGCCAGTGATGTCGAAGACCATACTGCTCTGTCTTATGATACCCGGAGCCAGTGCGGGCAGTACCGGCGGGGGTATGAAGTGGTCGAGGATAATATTGCTGATCAAGTCCGGCGGAAGAGGGCTGAAGAAGCTGCTCTATCCGAGGCACGTGGATGCGGTAAGGTTTAACGGGAATGTGGTGGATGAAAAGATCGTGGACAATACGAATGCTTATCTGGCAGTATATATTATCATACTGATCTCAAGCTTTCTTATAATTACCATTGACGGGTTTTCCATAGAGACGAATATTTCGGCAGTGATATCCTGCTTTAATAATATAGGGCCGGGGCTTGACGGGGTGGGCCCTGCGCTGAACTATGCGCATTACAGCGGCTTGTCGAAGGGGGTCATGATCTTTTGCATGCTGGCCGGAAGGCTGGAGATATTCCCGATTCTTGTGCTCTTCGCCCGCAAGACATGGACGGTGAGACGCTAACCATTGATCGGCGGGGCTATTGGGTGGCGGGGCTGTCGCAGTGGCACAAAATATAAAAGGCTCAGCCAGTTCTAGGCTCATAGCACCTGCTCATAAACACGGCTTGTTCTGCGCAACTCGCTTGTTTTGCGCGACCTTCGGTCTTCAAAACTGCGCTCAGACAGGTGCTCGCCCAAGCCTAATCGCAGGTACTATTCACCAAGAACTGCTGGCTAAATTTTTATATTTTGCACCACTGCGACAGCCCTTATCACTCACCCGGATCGAGCAGTATCCCCAGCAATACGAAGATCATGAGTATCAATGAGAGGCCTGAGCCCAGGTGCCAGTTCATCGTGGAGAGGAACTCCTGCTCGATGATATTGCCGATCAGCATGACCTTGCCGCCGCCCAGCATATCCGAGATGGCGAAGGTCGTAAGCGCCGGAGTAAAGACCATTATTATGCCGCTGACTATCCCGGGCATCGTGAGCGGCAGCATTATCTTAACAAGTACCTTAAGTGGCTCAGCTCCCAGATCCCGGGCAGCCTCCAGCACATCATTTCCCACAGTCATGACCGAATTATATATTGGAAGCAGCATAAAGGGCAGGTAGTCATAAACCATGCCTATAATTATGGCGTATACCGAATTTCCCAGGTCCTGGGGCGGAAGCCCGAGGGCGGCCAGGAAGGTATTTAAAATTCCGTTTTTGGAAAGGATGAGCTGCCAGCTCATTATCCTTAAGACGAAGTTCATCCACATCGGAACGATGACAATCGCAGTCTGGATAAGGCGTCTTCCGAGGTGGAGCGAACGCATGCAAAGGGCCAGGGGATAGGAGAGCACGAGGCAGATAAGGGTGCATAGGATGGACAGCCTTATGGACAGCCACAGCGCCTTTAAGTGTACGGGTTCCGCAATGGCGGCGATATATTCGCCGGTAAGAGCTCCCGAGTCGTTAAAAAATGCGTAAGCCAGGAGCATTATAAACGGAACGACAGTAAAAAGGATTATCCAGAAAATGTAGGGTGAAGCCAGAAGGCTCCTCTTGGTTTTAGCTGACATCAATATACCTTAAGCTCCTTCCAGAGATTTCCGAGAAACTCTATTGTATCGTCGTCCAGGGTAGTGCTGACCTCGGAATTATTTATAACCTCATCCTTGGGAAATATCATCTCGTCTTCACGGACCTCTTCATCCAGCTCGTCATAAATAGCGCGGTTAACAGTGGGATAGTAGATCTCCTCAAAATTTCGCATCGCGATATCCTCCCGGCAGAGGAAATCCAGGAACTTTCTTGCATTGTCAGGCTGGCTGCAGCGCTTTGTCATGCACCAGACATCTATCCATAAATTGCTTCCCTCCTTCGGAACCACGTATTCCAGGTTGGGGGCGTACTCGTTGGCCAGATAGGCCTCGCCCGAGTATATGACAGCGAGAGTGGCGTTCCCGGCCACCATTTCCTCCCGGACCTCATCGACGAAATAGGCCTCCACGTCCTTTTTCTGATC
>JAFTEI010000227.1 GCA_017453965.1 Lachnospiraceae bacterium | reverse complement strand
TAACAGTATCATTGCTATTTACGATGGCACAGATTATTCCATTTTTCTTAATTGTTGTAATAGTCATTTTCATTCCCTCGAAAAACCCGATTGGTATTATTCTTTGATTTTGCCTTTGAAAGCTTTGACCATAGCGTCGCTCAGTTCCTGAGACGGTACTTTCGCCGTGATCTGCGTGTCATCGTACTGCGGATAGTAATAGCGCCACTTGTCGTATTCGTCTCTGCTGATCTCTCCGGCACGGTACTTCTCGGAAACAGCAGCCCAGGCACAGACCAGCTCAGAGATACGGGCAGCATCCTTTCCCTTCCGGGGATCAATACGGAAAAGGACCTCTCCGTCCCTGGTCTCGATGGTCAGACCGTAACGGTCCTCCAAAGCAAACAGAGTATGCATGAGGCCGAAATAGTTGTCTATATCCGGGACGTTGAGCGCCAGCGGAGATACATCAAGAGCACCGGCCAGGGCTTTGGTCAAATCTTCCTTCGGAGTGCGTGTACCGGCTTCATATTGAGCCAGCCGGATATCGGCGGTCTTCTCCGGGAAGCCGACCAATGTGCCAAGATATTTCTGCGTCATTCCCCGCAGATTGCGGATGAAGCGTATTCTTTCGCCAATTGCCATAGGAAAAACCTCCTCTATGTGTGCTTAAACACAGTATAACTGACACGTTTAAGTGTGTCAAGAAAAACTTTAACAAAATTATTTAATATTCTCTCAAAAGCCTCTTGACTTTAACGAAAATGTTTAGTATAATGTCGATAACTTAATCTTTTACGTTTAAGTTTGATAATTGAATGACCGTCCAAGCTGCTATAAACCGCCACGATCTCAATAGAGGGAGCGCCTCATAAGAGGACGACACAGCGCCTAGCAGGGTTGCCTGTCAGGAAACAGCAAGGGCAGAACGGCAACCAGCATGGGTTCTACGCATTTATGATAACTGCTCTCACAATTATCAACTCGAAGAAAGGAAGGAATGAATGGAAAACAAGTTTATGCGTGTCGAGGAAGTCGCCGCTGAACTCGGAGTCTCCGCATCTTATGCCTATAAGGTCATACGAAAGCTGAACGACGAGCTCAAGGACAAAGGTTTCATCACCATCGCAGGAAGGATCAACAGGCAGTATTTCAACGAAAGGGTCTACGGGCCCGGAAAGGAGGGATGTAACAATGTCAGTGTATAAGAACGAGGACAATGGTACCTGGTATGTGATGACCTGGTACAACAACTGGAAAGGCGAACACAAGCAGAAATGCAAGCGAGGCTTCCCCACTAAGCGGGAGGCGCAGGAGTGGGAGCGTTCCTTCCAGCTCCAGAACGCTGCCGATATGGATATGTCCTTTGAAGCCTTTACAGAGCTTTATGAAAAGGATATCCGGCCCCGGCTCAAGGAAAACACCTGGCTCACGAAAGAACACATCATCAAGACGAAGATTCTGCCGTATTTCGGGAAGCGGAATATCAGCGAGATCTCCACAAAGGACGTGATCGCCTGGCAGAATGAGCTACTTGCCTATCGGGATAAAAAGAAGCAGCCCTATTCGCAGACGTATCTG
>JAFTEI010000226.1 GCA_017453965.1 Lachnospiraceae bacterium | reverse complement strand
TCAAGACTTTTCGGCTCACAGGAAAGGAGAAATCATTTATGAAATATCGTACTCTTGGAAAAACAGGATTGAAGGTCAGTGAGATCGGCTTTGGAGGAGAGTGGCTCGAGCGCCACGATGAGGATGAGGCGGTGCAGCTTGTAAAGTATGCCGGCGAAAAGGGAATAAATATCATAGACTGCTGGATGCCTGACCCGAAGTCCAGGGACATTATCGGAAAAGGAATGGAAGGACACAGAGATAAATGGATAGTTCAGGGTCATATAGGTTCAACATATCAAAACGGCCAGTATGTCCGCACGAGGGATATGAAATTTGTTGTACCGGCCTTTGAAGATATCCTTAAGCGGATGAAGACGGATTACATCGACCTGGGAATGATACACTATGTCGATTCACAGGAGGATTGGGACGTATGCATGAAGACGGATTATATAAGCTATGTGCACCGGCTCCACGATGAGGGTGTGATAAAGCATATCGGGCTTTCGACCCATAATCCCAGGATTGCAAAGCAGGCTGTGGAGACAGGCTTTATCGAGATGATACTGTTTTCCATAAATCCGGCCTTTGATATGAGACCGGCCACGGAGGATCTGGATTCAATGTTTGAGGGCTACGACAATGCGGATTTTTCGGGGATCGATCCGGAGAGGGCGGCTCTTTACAGCCTATGCGAGGAAAAGAATGTGGGGATTACCGTCATGAAGGGATTTTTCGGGGGAAGGCTTTTTGACGAAAAGACCTCTCCCTTCGGCGTGGCCTTCACGCCCTTAAAGTGTATCCACTACTCCCTGACCAGACCCGGAGTTTCCTCGATCCTTTGCGGCTACGATACAAAGGAGCAGGTGGATGAGGCTGTTTCTTATGAAAATGCGTCGGCAGAGGATAAAGACTATGCCTCTGTCATCGCCCATGCCCCGCTTCATTCCTACAGCGGACAGTGTACATACTGCGGGCACTGCAAGCCCTGTCCGGTGAATATCGATATTGCAATGGTGAATAAATTCTATGACCTCGCCGTGCAGCAGCCGGAGGTGCCCGAGAGCGTAAGCTCCCATTACAGGGCCCTTGGAACTACGGCCTCGGCCTGTATCGGCTGTAAGAGCTGCGAGGGCAGATGTCCCTTTGGGGTGAAGGTGTCTGAGAGGATGAAGGCTACGGCGCAGCTCTTTGGTTGCTGAGGAACTGTTTAAGTTATTTGCGAGCAACTCACGGGAAAAGCTGCAAAGTGGCGCAAAGTGTAAAGACCTTCGCATTAAAGATATATAAGGGAGGAAAAACATGATTAAGACGATCATGGGGAAAAAGCAATACGGGCTTGCGATTATGGCGCTTTTAATGGCTTTGTGCTCAGGCTGCGGGGCAGGAAGCGCTTCAGTACCGGCAGACTCCCAGAATGTGCCGCAGGCAGAGGAGACGGCTGTAGGCGAAGAAAAGGCGGAAACTGCTGAAAATACAGCAGAAGCGGAGACAGATACAGATACAGCGAAAGAGCAGGGGGAGGCAGATACCGCCGAAGCCTCGGAAGCCTTCTCAGAGCTCTCTGCCGAAGAACTTAAAAAGATAGAGGAGGACCTCAACAGCCCCAGATATAACGGTTTTGTGGCTTCGGAATTTGCTTCGCCGGAGCTGATCTACTGGGAGCAGGTGTTCTATGTAGGAGCCGGACTTGACACGGCTGCCGTGGACAGGGAGGAGGTCATGAAAGCCTTCATGAAAGAAGCGGGGCTTGAAGAGCTCGATACTGATATAACCTTTGTCGGAAAGGACGAGGTGGAAGCTTTCGTAAAGTCCTGCACCGGTATGGAGTACAAGGATATGAAGCATCCTCTCAACTGGATGTATCTGGAAAGCTGCGGAGTTTATTGCCATGCCCACGGGGATACAAATTTTATGAAGGTGGAGGTTTTATCCGGTAAAAGAGAGGGCGACAGACTCACAATAGACTACCGGTTTGAACCCTATGAGGGTGAGGCGCCCGAGGATATAAAGAATTTCCAGCTTATATTCAATGAAGGCCCGGATGGCTATGTTTTT
Source organism: Lachnospiraceae bacterium (assembly GCA_017453965.1). Taxonomy (GTDB): domain Bacteria; phylum Bacillota; class Clostridia; order Lachnospirales; family Lachnospiraceae; genus NK4A144. Next base: position 9,331 of record JAFTEI010000226.1, on the reverse strand, counting down.
GTTTCCAACTTATGGTCGCCCGAGGGCGGAAGAGAGGCCGGAATAGCGGCCATCTACGAGGAGATAATACAAAAGTACGCCGCAGGAATCAGCGACAACTGGGATTCTGAGAAATTTGACAGTAACAACCTGAGCGCTTTGGCTGGCCTCTATACTACGACCAGAGGGATAGAGTACGATCCTATGGAGAAGCTGGGCTATGCATACCATGATATAGACAGTGACGGAATTGAGGAGCTGTTTATAGGCGCAAATTCAGAGGGGGATACCGCGGAGTCTGTCTTTGAGGTTTATTCGGTGCGCTCCGGCTATCTGCAAAGGGTCTTAAGGGCGGATGAGAGCAGCAGGTATTATCTCTCTGACGATGAGACCTTCTATAACGAAATAACCCAGACGCCTTTGAGGCGCCTTTTGGTGCATCAGTTCGCGGAGGACGACTATAAATTCCTGGCGGATATAGACGGGGTGATCTGCGACGAGGAATACGACAGCAAGGCGCCCTGGTTTTATTCGGATGAAAACGTCTGGGAGACCGACGGCGCAAAGCCCATAAGCGAAAAAGAGTATAATGACTATGTGGAAAAGGCCAATAAATCTTATGTGGCGCTAAAATATACGCCTTTTTCATCTGTTGAGATAAAGGAATAAGCTTGCGGCGGGGTACGCCCCGCCGTATTATTCTGTGTATCGCAGGGGCGGCGTAAGGAAAATAATTCTATGTCTGATCAAAGAAATGGGGGTTGATATGATCGGGGCAAAGGAGCTGGGGACCTGGTTTATATACCAGTTTTTCTTCGTTATAGGAGTTCCGGCCTCCATAGTCATGATAATAAGAAACGCTCCCATTCTCCTGCTTTTTTGCTTTATCATCGTGGTTTTCAATATGCTCTTCTGCTTTGGCTTTGGGAAGCTGCTGCGCTTTAATCTGGAGGATATAATAGTAGCCTCCAATGCCAATATCGGAGGACCGACTACCGCGGCCGGAATGGCAATAGCACAGGGGTGGAACGCCCTGGTGGGTTCCTGTATGCTGGTGGGGACCCTGGGATACGTCATAGGCACCTGGCTTGGAATTATTGTCGGTTCCATATTAGGTGGATGAGGGTAACTATTCAGAACAGGTACGAGTGAGGTTTTATTGTAGACGACCTTGTTTTTGGTATATAATACGGGTACGTTTAAATTATATTGTGACTAACGCATAAGGGGGGATGAGAGGAATGAGTAAAAAACTTGTTTGCAGGATCATCACGTTTCTTTTTCTGGCAGTGCTGCTTACTTCCTGTGGGAAAAAGGCCGTAAAGGAAGAGGGAGCAGAGCCCGGGGAAAAGGCGGAAGCGCAGGAGCAGACTCAGTCGGTAAATGAGGCCGGGACGGAAGCGGATACCGGAGAAGCGAAGGGTGGAGTAGAGGATTCCATGGTGGGAGAATGGGTATTTTTCTGCTCACTGTATCATTCCGAGGACAGTGAGGGTGTGTATGACAACTGCACGATGAGTACGGACGATGAGTCTCCGGACTCTGCCCTTATCATCCGCAGGGACGGGGACAAGCTCCTGGCTGACTATAAATTTGCCGCATATGAGACCTCGGAAAAGATATACGGGGCCGAGCTGGTGTATAAAGAGGAGGCGGCATACAGGGATGCTCAAAATGATAAGTGGTGCATGGAGATGAAGGATCCCTTCGACGACGATGGCGAGACCCTGCCTGTCAGGTTTTCACTGAGGGATGATGGGGTGCTGGTCGCTTCCACGGAGCATCCAATGGATAAGAGCGAGGAATATCCCTATTATTCCACCGACGTAAATCTGTATATGCGAAAGGGTTCACCGGAGCTCAAGGACCCGGATAACTTAAGATATTTTGATACGGTCACCGTATCGAGCGCAGAGGAGCTCCTCAACAATATTCAAAATAACCGGAAGATAATAGTGAGCTCCGGAGAGTACAACTTCAGTGAGGTAAAGGAAGAAAAGGTCGATAACCGCTTCGTAAAGCGGGAGTACGGCGCCTATGTCATCACCGGAGTAAATAACCTGTGCATAGAGGCAGATAAGAATGCCGAAGTGCTCTTTTGTATAAATGAGGCCTACGACCGTGTAGTGAACTTTACCACGGGCAGAAATATCAAACTTAAGGGCATTACCGCCGGACATAACGTCGAGCCCGGCTACTGCAGCGGCAGCGTGCTATATTACAATGATGTCAGCGGAGTGGATATAGAGGACTGCCACCTCTACGGCAGCGGCACCTATGGGATAGAGGCGGATTATTCCTACAATATCAATGTGACCGGCACGGAAATCTATGAGTGCACCTATGGACTTATAGATTTCAGAAATACCGGGGTCGCCAGCTTCAAAAATTGTGTGTTGCGCGACAGCAGTGAGCTGTCTATGATAAATATAAACGACGGCTATGAGGTAGTGTTTGAGGATTGTGAATTCAGCAACAACAAATGTGCCTATGATTCAAATTACTTTGTAAATCTCGGGGAATATGACAGTGTGACCTTTAAGAGGTGCTCCTTCAGCAATAATGAGTTTGTGACCTTTTCCAATCGGGAGGTCACGATGGAGGACTGCACCTATGATAACAACTATGCGGCCTTCAGCGACCTTATAAGGTCCGCTGATCCACGGCAGGCTCTGGACAAGGACACCATTCTCGATAACTATAAAAAGGTGCTTAAAAAGCAGGAGGAAATAGATTCCAAGCTGAATTCAGATTCGCTTATGGATCAGATGACTCTCAATAAGACCTCGTATGAGGAGTTCGAGATGTGGGATACGCTGCTGAACCAGGTCTGGCAGTATATTGGTGTTACCCTGGAGGAAAAGGAGTTAAGCGCACTTAAGGGTGAGCAGCAGAAATGGATAAAGGAAAAGGAGAGTGCGATGAAGGCGGCCGGAGCTGATTTTGAGGGAGGCTCAATGCAGCCCATGGTCGAATATGGAGCGGGATCGGCAGCTACACGCAAGAGGGTGGAAATGCTGATTGAAAAGTACGTAAAGTGATCACAAGGATCGCCGCCGATGAAAGGCAGCTAAAGCAGCGCGGCGGCAGGTGTGCAAGCCGCTAAAGCGGCTCACAGGTTACGGGGGGATAAGAAATGAAGGATCGAAAACAGGGGTTTGGAGAAAGCTTCCCTGCATTGATAAGGAGGATATCCGTTGGAACCGTTCTTCTTGTAATGCTTACGGGGCAGCTTGTTTTTGCGGCGCAGACCGGGCCGTCGGCTATAACTACTCCGGAGAAAGCGGCGCAGGCACCAGCTGGGAACGGAAACGCTTCGCACATCTCTGTGGATGTAATAAACCATACTGAAGGGTATTCAGCGGTGCTCTACGACAACACCAACGGGCTTCCGACCTCCGAGGCAAATGCCATTGCCGAGACGAGCGATGGCTTTATCTGGATAGGGAGCTACGCGGGTCTGATACGCTACGACGGAAACACCTTTGAGCGCATGTATTCCACCGACGGAATATCCAGTATCAAGTGCCTGTTCGTGGATAGTAAGGACAGGCTTTGGATAGGAACGAACGATAACGGGGTGGCTCTCCTGGAGAGGGGAGAGCTTAAGAAATGGGGGAAGCTCGACGGAATGAGCTCTGCCCATACCCGAGCTATTACCGAGGATAAAAACGGGATCATCTATGTAGCCACTACCAGCGGCATTATGACTATTGATCCTGAGTTCAACCTAAGGCATATGGATGATCCTGAAATTGCCGAAGCGAATATGCGGGGCTTGGTGGCAGGCGACGACGGTATCCTTTATGGCTTTACCGACGGAGGAGATGTATTGACGATAAAGGATGGGAAGCTTAACGTCTTTATACCTTCCGACAAAAACGTTATTGTCGGCGGTATAGGCTCTATCCTTCCGGATCCTGCTTCTCCGGGGAAGATATATTTTGAAGGCGCCGATTTCGGCTTTTACCGTGCGACCCTGGGGGATAACCTTACCGAGCTTGAACCCGTGAATATTCAGCCCTTGACCTGTGTATATCAGCTAAATTATATCGATGGGAAAATATGGATCTGTGCTTCAAACGGGATCGGTGTCCTGGATGGCGGAGTTTTCCATCTGCTGGAAAATCTTCCGATGGAAAATAATGTGGGAGGCATGATGGTGGACTATCTTGGAAATCTATGGTTTACCTCCTCGCGTCAGGGCGTGATGAAGATAGTTCCGAACCAGTTTGCAGATCTGTTTGAGCGCTTTGACCTGCCCCAGACTGTGGTAAACACCACCTGTATGAGCGAAGGTAAGCTTTTTGTCGGAACAGATACCGGACTTATGGTGCTGGATGAAAACGGGCCGGTGTCGAGCTTTCCGCTTAAGAAGGCCATTTCCAACACCGGGAAGGATCTGGGGTCCGATGACCTGATAGCTCTGCTGCGGGATTGCCGTATCCGTTCCATTATCCGTGACAGTAAAGACCGCATATGGATATCTACCTGGAGAAAGCTGGGGCTGCTCCGATATTCCAACGGAGAGGTCATGGCCTTTGCGCATGAGGATAGCCTGCCTTCCATAAGTCTGCGCGCGGTTGCGGAAAGGGATGACGGCTCCATACTTGTAGCCTCCTCCGGGGGGGCGGATGTCATAAAGGACGATGACTTTATTGCCACCTATGGTGAAAAAGAGGGTATCACCAACCCTGAGAGCCTGTGTATAGAGGAGGGCTTTAACGGGGACATCCTTTTGGGAAGCAACGGAAATGGCATATACGTTATAGGTAGCGACTCAGGCGTGAGGAATATCAATGTCGAGGACGGACTCCCCTCCGATATCGTAATGCGTCTTAGAAGGGACGAAAAGAGAAATGTGGTATGGATCGTGACCAGTAGTGCCATAGCCTATATGACACCCGACTATAAGATCACGACGGTAAAGGAATTTCCCTATACCAACAACTTTGACCTCTATGAAAACAAAAACGGGGATATGTGGGTCCTGGGGAGCAGTGGCATCTATGTGACCCCGGCCGAGGAGCTGATAAGGGCGGAGGAGATAAATGCCGTATATTACAGCCTTGCCAACGGGCTTTCCTGCATTACAACCGCCAATTCCTACAGTGAGCTGACCAGTGACGGAGACCTTTATATCGCGGGGACTACGGGGGTCTGCAAGGTCAATATCGATCAGCCCTTGGAAAATGTCAATGACCTGAAGGCGACGGTTCCCTATGTGATAGCCGACGATGAGACCATATACCCCGATGAAACGGGCTCCTTCACCGTTCCGGCAGGGATCCGGAGGCTGACCGTACCCAGCTTTGTGTTCAATTTTTCCTTAAGCGACCCCAAGGTCAGCTATCAGCTGGAGGGCTTTGAACAACACGAGACCACGGTGAACCGCAGTGAGATGGTGCCCATGGACTATACGAACCTGGGGGGCGGCATCTACCACTATATAATGCGGATCAAGGACGCCATGGGAAGAGAGGATAAGGAGATCTCGATCAAGATCACGAAGGAAAAGGCCTTCTATGAAGAGCTGTGGTTCTATCTCGTGGTGGGCGTTCTGGCGGTGGTAGCCCTGGTATTTGGTGTGCGCCAGTATGTCAGAAAGAAGACCCGGGCCATTGAGAAGAAGAATCAGGAGACCATGACTTTGATTCACGAGATAACCGAGGCATTTGCAAAGGTCATAGATATGAAGGACCGCTATACCAACGGTCATTCCTCGCGTGTCGCAAAATACACCACAATGCTGGCCCGGGAGCTGGGCTATGACGAGGACACTGTGGAGCGCTATTATCGTATAGCGCTGCTGCACGATATAGGCAAGATCGGCATACCCCAGGAGGTGCTTAATAAGCCCGGCAAGCTGACGGACGAGGAATTTGAGACCATAAAATCCCATACGACCTTAGGGTATGAGACCCTGAAGGATATCAGTATCATGCCGGAGCTCTCCATAGGCGCCCAGTCTCATCACGAGCGCCCTGACGGAAAGGGCTATCCCAACCATCTCAAGGGGGATGAGATACCCCGTGCGGCGCAGATAATCGCGGTGGCTGATTGCTTCGACGCCATGTATTCCAACAGACCCTATCGTAACCGTATGAACTTTGAAAAGGTCTGCTCCATCATAAAGGAGGTTTCAGGGACTCAGCTTACGCCGGACGTAGTGGACGCTTTCTTAAGGCTGGTGGATAAGGGAGAATTCCGTGCACCGGATGATTTCGGCGGCGGAACCATGGAAACCGTTGACAATATCAAGAAATAATGCGGGTGCAAACCGAAATAATTATTGATTGTGAACTTCATTGTGTTATATTATGTAAATATGTGTGATCACATAATTTTAAGGAGCTTATGCCTATAATGGAAGAAAAGAAGAAGCGGTTTTCGATCGGAAAAAAGATGTATCTTTTCGTCGGGATAACAGTTTTCCTTGCGACCTTCGGAATGGCTTTCCTGGCTTTCTCCATCAGTTCGGGTCAGATCGACAGATATTTTAAAAATCTTGCCTTTGCCTCGGCGCGTAATTTCGCCTCCTTTGTGGATGTGGACTATTTTAAAAAGCTGAGAGAAATGGCTGAGAGCGAGGAATATCAGGTTCTTAGGAAAAGGGCGGAAGAAAGCGACGACGAGGCCATTATAGAGGAATATATAAGGGCTCAGGGTTTATGGGAAGGATATGTGGAAAACAGGAATCTTCTCGTCCGGTATCTCAGAAATATGGATGATATCAAATATCTGTATATCGTTGTCTGGGGCGGTGTGAACGATAAATATGATATGTACCTCATGGATGACGATGAGATTCCAATTTACCAGACAGGTTATTATGAACTCAGAGAAGCGGAACTCATGGGGGTGGATGCCTCTGCCGAGATCGAGCCGACCATATCCCACGGCGATTGGGGGTGGCTGTGCTCGGCCTATGTTCCCCTGTATGACAGCGAAGGAAACCTCATCTGTCAGGTGGGCTGCGACGTAGGCATGGACGATATAATGAAGGAGCGAAGGATCAATTTAATGTATATCCTCCTCGGCGCTATCATCCTTACGGTCATCGTTCTTTCCGGGGCAAATTTCCTTATGGACAGAAATATTATTAAACCGTTGAACACCATCATGACGGAGATGAAGAAATTTAAGCCTGCAGAAAACTGCTCCTATGATGATGCGGGAGTTATAAGGCTCGACATAAAGAGCCGCGATGAGATAGAGGACATCTATGACGGCATCAGGTCCATGCAGATAAGTATCGTGGACTACCTAAATGATATAACCGCGATACAAAGGGATAAGGAACGGGCCGAGAAGGACGTCAAAGCCAAGTAAAAGCAGATAGGAAAGATAAGCGCCGAGGCCTATAAGGATCCGCTGACACAGGTGGGAAGCAAGGTGGCCTACGTTAAGAAGATTGAAGAGACCAATCAGCTCCTGGGTAAGGAAGAGGACACACATTTTGCGATAGTGATGGTGGATGTCAATAACCTTAAGGTGATAAACGATAATTACGGACACACCTACGGAGACGAATACCTAAGGGGGTGCTGTCACGTTATCTGTAATGTATATAAGCGTTCACCGGTATACCGTATAGGCGGGGATGAATTCGTGGTCTTTGTTGCGGGGGAGGATTATGAGGTGAGACATGAAAAGCTCAGCGCTTTGAAAAAATCCTATGAGACGACCTGCCACGACACGAAGCTGAAGCCCTGGAAGAGGTATTCGGCGGCCATGGGAATGGCGGAATATGCGACTGACGACAATACTGTGGAGCTCGTGTTCAAACGCGCCGATAAGGCTATGTATATAAATAAACAGGAGTTTAAGAAAGGAGAGCTTGTAAATGCAATTTGAACGCCTGATATTTTTACTCAAGGGAAGGACGGCGAAGGGTTAAAGTGAAAAAAAGAGAGCGATTGGGCAGCCGGCTGGGTTTTATCATGCTTTCAGCCGGCTGCGCTATTGGGTGTGGTAATGTTTGGAAGTTCCCGTGGATGTGCGGTCAGTACGGAGGCGGGGGCTTTATGCTGGTCTATATCCTGTGTCTTTTGCTTCTGGGACTTCCGGTATTGACAATGGAATTCGCCATTGGAAGGGCAGCGCAGAGCAGTCCGGTCTATATGTATCAGAGACTGCAAAAGCTCGGCGGAAAATGGGGCTTTTGGGGCTATGTCTCCCTGGTCGGAAATGTATGTCTGATGGCCTTTTATACCGTTGTTACCGGTTGGATAATATATTATTTTGTCAGATTTCTCACAGGCAGATACCAGGAGCTGGGCTTCATTTCAATGATCACCGACCCGAAGGTGAATGTTTTATATATGTTCATAACCGTTGCGGCGGCCTTTGCCATATTGAGCACGGACATTCAAAAAGGGCTGGAGAGGGTCACAAAGTTCATGATGTGCTTCCTTCTGCTCCTGCTCATCATACTGGCAGTAAAGAGCATTATGCTTTCAGGGGCTAAGGAGGGACTTAAGTTCTACCTCGTCCCGGATTTCGGGAAAATAGACGGTTCCGTTATAGTCGGGGCTATGAACCAGGCTTTCTTCACTCTTTCAGTCGGAATGGGAAGCATGGCGATCTTCGGAAGCTACATAGGTAAAGACAGAAGTCTTATGGGAGAGGCGGTGAATGTCATAATCCTGGACACCCTTGTAGCTGTTATAACGGGACTTATAATCTTTCCTGCCTGCTTTTCCTACGGGGTGGAGGTCAACTCCGGTCCCAGTCTTTTGTTCGATACCATGGCCACCGTTTTTAACCATATGGAGGGCGGCCGCTGGTGGGGGACAGCCTTTTTTCTGTTTATGATCTTTGCGGCCCTGTCAACTGTCCTCGGGGTGTGCGAAAATATCCTGGCCATGTTCAGGGATCTCACCGGAGTCAGCCGTCCCAAGGGCTGCATTATATGCGGCAGCTTCGTCTTCCTGCTGGCGCTGACAACGGCTCTGGGCTACAGCATACTTCGTTTCCGGCCCTTTGGCGAGGGCACGGCATGGTTGGATTTATGGGATTTTATCGTGTCCACGAATATTCTGCCCCTGGGGTCGCTTACGATTACCCTGTTTTGCTGCTATGGCTTCGGTTGGGGCTGGGAGAGCTTTCTGGCTGAGGCAAATGCGGGTATGGGTCTTAAGGTCAGGCAGTGGATGAAGCCGCTTTTTAAGTTTGCGGTTCCCTTGCTTATAATCTTTATATATGTTTACGGCATGATCACTTTTAAATGGCAATAAATAACTGACTGTAATCTATTTGGAAAGGAGTTTTTTATGAAGGAACAGGGTATAGGTACAAAATGCGTGCAGGCGGGATACACTCCGGGAAACGGTGAACCGAGGCAGATACC
>JAFTEI010000025.1 GCA_017453965.1 Lachnospiraceae bacterium | reverse complement strand
TATGCATTGCGGCGGTATTATCATTTTTGGTTTCAGACGGCGGCTGCGCTTTAACGCACTGCATCAATGCATTACCGATAAGTGCATTGTAGATTATTTTTTAAAAGAGGAGAAGAGAAATGGCAGATTTCAACCAGACAAACCCTATTTACTACGAAAATGACTGTTCACTGACCTACCTGGACGGCAAGACCATAGCCATTATCGGCTACGGAAGCCAGGGACACGCTCAGGCCCTCAATTTAAAGGACTCGGGCTGCAATGTCATCATCGGTCTTTACGAGGGCTCAAAGTCCTGGAAGAAGGCCGAGGAGCAGGGCTTCAAGGTCTTTACCGCGGCAGAGGCTGCAAAGCAGGCAGATATCATAATGATACTTATAAATGACGAGAAGCAGGCCCAGCTTTACAAGGAGTCCATCGCTCCCAACCTTGAGGCAGGAAATATGATCATGTTCTCACATGGCTTCAATATTCACTTCAAGCTGATCGTTCCTCCGAAGGATGTAGACGTGGCGATGATAGCTCCCAAGGCTCCCGGACATACCGTAAGGAGCGAGTATCAGGCCGGTAAGGGTACTCCCCGTCTCGTAGCTATTGAGCAGGATTATTCAGGAAAGGCCCTCGACATAGCCCTTGCCTATGCACTGGGTATCGGCGGAGCGCGCGCAGGCGTACTTTCCACGACCTTCAGGACAGAGACCGAGACAGACCTCTTCGGAGAGCAGGCCGTTCTTTGCGGCGGCGTCTGCGCCCTTATGCAGACCGGTTTCGAGGTGCTCTGCGAGGCAGGCTATGATCCCAGGAACGCATATTTCGAGTGTATCCACGAGATGAAGCTCATCGTAGACCTTATCTACCAGTCGGGCTTCGCAGGAATGAGATATTCAATCTCCAATACTGCTGAGTACGGTGACTACGTAACCGGACCCAAGATCATCACTCCCGAGACCAAGAAGACCATGAAGAAGATCCTGGCGGACATCCAGGACGGAACCTTCGCAAAGGACTTCCTTCTCGATATGTCTCCCGCAGGCGGACAGGTACATTTCAATGCCCTTCGTCAGAAGGCTGCCGAGCATCCCTGCGAGAAGGTAGGAAGCGAGATCAGAAAGCTCTACAGCTGGAGCGATGAGGACAAGTTTATCAATAACTGATTTTCAGTTTAATAGCAGTACAATACTTTGCCCGGCGGGGCTCCATTCCGCCGGGCAGTTTTGATTTTTTTTTGTGTTTTTGAAAGGAGGAATATGATACTTTTTATTGACGCCTGTGCAAGGCAGGAATCCAGAACGAGGCGGTTGGCGGATATGGTGCTTTCAAATATCTGCGAAAAACAGGATACCGATATAGTCACGGTGGAGCTCTATAAGGAGGAGCTTAAGCCTGTGACACAGGAGATGATAAATATAAGGGATAAGGCCCTCGCCAACAGAGATTTTTCTTCCTCCTTCTTCGATATGGCGCGTCAGTTCGCCGATGCGGACATAGTTGTCATGGCGGCTCCCTACTGGGATTTTTCCTTCCCAGCTATCTTAAAGACCTATATCGAAAACATCAGCGTAAACGGCATATGCTTCGAATACGACGACAAGGGGGTGCCCCATGGGCTCTGCAGGGCCGAAAAGCTCTACTATGTCACGACCTCAGGGGGCGAGATAGGGAAGCTGAACTTCGGATATGACTATATAAAGGCGCTGGTGACGGGGCTCTACGGCATTGCCGATACGGCCTGTATCCGGGCGGTCGGCCTGGACATTTACGGCAATGACCCCGAGTTTATCCTGAACAATGCCAAGGAGCAGCTTAAGACCATGTTTAAGGATGACACATTAAGCTGATTTTATGTAAACTGATTTTATGTGAACCGAAAATTATTGTTTTTTGTGGTTCAATGTGTTAGAATACGCTATATCTTGCGATGTTATGAGGAGATAAGTTTATGGGAATGACAATGACGCAAAAGATTCTGGCCGCCCATGCGGGGCTTGACTCGGTAAAGGCGGGAGACCTCATCGAGGCGAAGCTGGATCTTGTTTTGGGCAACGATATAACCTCCCCGGTGGCGATAAGCGTCATGGAGGGCTTTGAAAAAAATAAGGTTTTCGACAAGGACAAGATAGCCCTTGTAATGGATCACTTCATTCCGAACAAGGATATAAAGTCCGCCGAGAACTGTAAGACCTGCCGGGAGTTTGCCGCAAAGAACGGCATCACAAACTACTTCGATGTGGGCCAGATGGGAATAGAACATGCGCTTCTTCCCGAAAAAGGTCTGGTAGTGGCTGGGGACTGCGTTATCGGAGCGGATTCCCATACCTGCACCTACGGGGCGCTGGGAGCCTTTTCCACAGGAGTGGGCTCTACGGATATGGCAGCCGGAATGGCCACAGGAAAGGCCTGGTTCAAGGTTCCGGGAGCCATTAAGTTCAATATAACCGGTAAGCCCGGAAGGTATGTCTCCGGTAAGGATGTGATACTGCACATCATCGGGGAGATAGGCGTCGACGGCGCCCTCTATAAGTCCATGGAATTTGTCGGGGACGGCATTGCCGAGCTCAATATGGACGACCGCTTCACGATTGCGAATATGGCCATAGAGGCCGGCGGAAAGAACGGGATCTTCCCCGTGGACGACAGTGCGAAGGAATACATGAAGGAGCATTCCGACAGGAGCTTTGAGGTCTACGAGGCCGATGAGGACGCGGTATATGACGAGGAATATACCATCGACCTGTCCTCTCTTAAGAGCACGGTGTCCTGTCCGCATCTGCCGGAGAACACCCGGACCATCGACGATATAGAAAAAGAGCAGATCAGGGTGGATCAGGCCGTCATAGGCTCCTGCACCAACGGGCGGATAAGCGATCTCAGGGTAGCGGCAGAGATCCTCAAGGGAAAGAAGCTGGCGAAGAACCTTCGCTGCATCGTTATTCCCGGCACCCAGAATATCTATCTCCAGGCCCTCAAGGAGGGACTCATAGAGACCTTTATCGAGGCCGGAGCCGTGGTTTCTACTCCTACCTGCGGACCCTGCCTGGGCGGATACATGGGGATTTTGGCTGCGGGAGAAAGATGTATCTCTACCACCAACAGGAATTTTGTGGGAAGAATGGGACATGTGGACTCTGAGGTATATCTGGCCTCTCCGGCCGTGGCTGCGGCCAGTGCGGTCAAGGGCTATATCTGCGCTCCTGAATGACAATTTGAGAGGATATTTGAAATGAATGTAAAGGGTAAGGTTTTT
>JAFTEI010000225.1 GCA_017453965.1 Lachnospiraceae bacterium | reverse complement strand
TATCGCTCTGACGAACGATTATAACCTTATCATCCTTCTCAAGCTCTACCTCTGTTCCGGCATACTTGGAATAGATGACCTTCTGACCCTTCTTAACTTCCATTTTGATCTCTTTTCCGTCTACAACTCCTCCGGGGCCTACCGCAAGGACCTCAGCCTGCTGGGGCTTCTCCTTGTCTTTGCCGGGAAGGACGATTCCCGATGCTGTCGTCTCCTCAGCTTCAAGCTGCTTCAATACTACTCTGTCACCCAATGGTTTTAACTTCATTTTTATGCCTCCTTGAAATATGTAATAAAAACTCATTACGTCCTATTTGTTTGCTAGCACTCATCACTTTCGAGTGCTAACCACAGACGTTATAATATTCTTTTACCTGCCCATATGCAACCTTGGATAAAGCCACGAATCGTGGACTTAAATCATTTATACTCATTTTATCTCATTTATTCTTATATTTTTCTAGCTTACATAATTATTTATTCTCGTCTTACGCCCTCAATACGCGATCTCTCCCCGCTCACCGGTTCAGCTACTGCCGATATGATTCCTTACGCCGCCCCTACGATAATCGAGTAGGGAAGATGCAATCTCCCTACTCGCTGCGCGGCCCGTGCCCGGCAAAGCCGGGATATTACATTGCACGGGCCTGTGCATAAAAAAACGCGCCCCCTTCCGGAGACGCGCCTGTTTCATTTCATAATACTGTTTAATTATTCCCAATTACCTGTTCAGACTGTTGATAGTCTTTGTAACCTCGTCCAGAGCCCTCTTGATGTTGGCGCTGGTGGCGTTCATGCCCTTTGCCAGGGTCTGGACCTCGTCGGCAACTACCGCGAAGCCCTTGCCTGCCTCTCCTGCCCGGGCCGCCTCAATGGAAGCGTTGAGGGCAAGTATCTTCTGTCTGTTGCTGTACTGCTCGATCTGGGTCGTGTTTGAATTCGCCACCGCGATCTCCTCCGCAGCCTTGGAGATTCCTCCCTTAAGGTCTTTCAGCAGATCTGCTGAAAACTTGCTCTCGTAGCAATGCTGCACGTACATATTGATTACGTCGCCCAAAAGCTGAGCCGAGGCCTTGATCTCCTCCTCGCTCTTAACGCTCACCTTATGAAGGGCGTCGATATACTTATCCTCGTCTATTCCCAGCTCCCTTGCGGTTGCGCGAAACTTTTCCTCATCAGGATTCTGCGGTAGCACCTGGCCGCCTATAACGCTCCCTAAGACCGTCCCGTCCTTCAATTCGATGGGAATACCAAAATCCATAAGCCCCGCATGGCAGGGATAGACTCCCTTTCCCTCACGGTCGTTTTTCTCGCAGCGCTTCAGGCCCTCCGGACAGCCCCTCGTGTATTTGATACAGAAATCCGTAAAATTATAGCACTCGCTTATATATTCGCCGTCCGCTCCCACCGCTACGGTGGCAAGGCCTGTTGAAAGCGCCCAGTTCTTCATTATCTCCTCAAACTTCTTCATGTCACAAAAATCCTGTATCTTCATATCATCCCCCATTATTAATATAATTTATATAAACTACCGGCATAAAAATTAGAAATTTCAGCCGTGTCACCTACAGCGGGCGGTTTTATTCCGCTCTTTGAAAATTATAGCATAAATTTAGATAAAATCTACAGTCTATGAACCAAAATCTATAACTAAATTCACCCGTCGTACGCTCTCAGCAGCAATAGCCACCTTAAAAATACACAATCTCCTCCGCCGGCGGTTCCGCGTTCTCCACCTCCAGCGCTATCAGAGTGGGCGTCGGCCTGCCAAAGGACCTGCTCATGGCAGTCTTCATCACCGCGGTAATGTCTATGACCTGTTTTTCCTTGAGCTTATCTGCCCCGGAAAACCGGCAGGGAAAGCCGTAAAACTGTATATCCGCCTCGCAGCAGGTCATGCAAAATCTTCCCGGCACAAAGATATCCGGCTTGCTCTTCTTGGGCTTAAAAACGACACCCTTGAAATGCACCTTCTTATCCACGTATTCATCGGGATTTTCAAAGGCGTCCAGATACCAGATACCGTAGTCCTCGTCCGAAACCTCTATGACCGGAGCGTTTATATCGTAGGGAAGCTCTTCCTTTATATCCCCGTTGACAGTTCCATCCTTCATCTCAAACACGACCTGGGCCCGCCTGTTGACCGCCCTGGCCTTTCTCTTATACCCGGCGAGGTTCATGGTATTTTCGTCGCTGCGGTTAAAGATGATGAGATCCGCATAGGTAAACTGCCTGGTCATCATCTGCTTCATATTGGAAAGATACTGCTCGAAGGTAGTCGCATCCACTACCGCGATGCCCTCGGCCAGGACCCAGTGGTCGGGCATGGCCTCCATCACCCTTTCGGGGTCCCAGGTCCCGTTATACTCGATAAGCACCCTCTCAGGCTTGACGTATTCCTCGCACTTATCGAAGTACTCCCGGGTTATCTCTTCCTCCTCTTCCACATTCCTGAACTTGATATTATTCTTTAAAAGCAGCTCCTCATCCAGCTCCTCGACTCCTTCCTCACAGCGGATATAGAGTGAGACCTTGCCGTCCGCAAACTGTCCCTCCTCTATGACCTCCCTTAAAAACGAGGTCTTTCCACTCTCCAGAAAGCCGGTGATAAGGTAAAGTAGTACCTCTTTTTTCTTTTTCACAGCCAAAGCTCCTTTACAGCATCTTCCTTAATTCCCGAGCCGATAACACATATCCTGCCCGTAACCTCCGCAGCACCCTCTCTTATCTCATATTCTCCGGGCGTCATATCGAAGTGGAGCCACCTGTCAGAGGCGCTGTCCGCGACATAGCCCTTGGCCCTCAGAACGACTCCATACTTATCCGAATCCTCCAGCTTCTCAAGGATAGACTTTATATCCTCCTCAGCGAACTTATGCGCCGTCTCAACGCCCCAGCTCTGGAAGACCTCATCGGCGTCATGGCCGTGGTGGTGATGGTGCTCGTGCTCCTCGTGCTCATCATGGTCATGATCGTGCTCATGGTGGTGATGGTGCTCATGCTCATCGTGTTCCTCATGCTCATGATCATGATCGTGGTCATGATGGTGGTGGTGCTCATGCTCATCGTGCTCCTCATGCTCGTGATCGTGCTCATGGTCATGGTGATGATGGTGCTCGTGCTCATCGTGCTCCTCATGCTCATGATCGTGGTCATGATGATGGTGGTGGTGATGCTCGTGCTCCTCCTCATCGGGCTCAGCCTCGAGAGAGGCGATCATGCTCTCCAGAGTCTCGCTCTTCTCAATCACGCTGATAAGCTTGTCTCCGCTGATGCTGTCCCAGGGAGTTGTAACGATCTCCGTCTCCTTATTGTGCTCCCGGAGCATGGCGATGACCTCATCCAGCTTCTTTTCATCCAGCTTCTGGGTACGGCTTATGACTATGGTTCCGGCGCTCTCTATCTGGTTATTGTAGAATTCTCCGAAATTCTTCATATACATTTTGATCTTCGTTCCATCCACCACCGTAACCAGCGCGTTTATAACGAGGCCCACGGAATCGTCGATACGCTGTACGGCCTTCGCGACATCGGAGAGCTTTCCAACGCCCGAGGGCTCGATTATTATCCTGTCGGGATGATATTTCTCCACGACCTCAGTAAGCGCCGCTCCGAAATCTCCCACCAGCGAACAGCAGATACAGCCGCTGTTCATCTCGGTTATATTGATTCCCGCGTCCTTTAAGAAACCGCCGTCTATGCCGATCTCTCCGAACTCATTCTCGATCAGGACCACCTGCTTTCCCTTGAAGCATTCAGCTATCAGCTTCTTGATAAGTGTCGTCTTTCCCGCTCCCAAAAATCCTGAAATAATGTCAACCTTAGTCATTTTAATTCCTCCTTAATCACTCAGCTCTTCTTCTATTCTTTCGATTATCTCCTCGCGCCCCTGCCTGGAAAGCGCCGAAAAAGCAATGACCTCAATATCCTTCCGGGGATACGCCTCCCTGACTGCCCTAAGCGCCTCCTTAAACTGCGAACGCTTGAGCTTGTCCGCCTTTGTAGCGATTATCACCGGTTTAAAGCCGGCCCTGCTCACCCACTCATACATCATCATATCGTCGGGTGTCGGAGGTCTGCGCATATCCACCAGCAAAAATACATTCCTCAGGGCCGCAGAGCTCCTGAGATACCTCTCGATCATCGGCCCCCACTGCGCCTTGAAATCCACCTTGACTTTGGCGTAGCCGTAGCCCGGCAGGTCCACGAAATAGAACTCCTTATTTACATTGTAGAAATTGATGGTCTGGGTCTTTCCCGGGGTCGCCGAGGTCCTCGCAAGGCTCTTTCTGTTCAAAAGTACATTTATGAGCGATGACTTCCCTACGTTGCTCCGGCCCGCAAAGGCTATCTCCGGCAGCTCATGCTTCGGAAAACCCTTGGTCGTCACCCCCACCACCGTTTCAAGCTCCGCGTTTTTTATTACCATTTCTTCCCCGCTTAAACTTTTTCGTGAGAGTTATATCGAAGATCTCACGTATATCCTTCATAAACCGGATATCCATTCCGCTCTTTATCTCCTCCGATATCTCCTCTACGTCGCTTTTGTTCTTCTCCGGCACCAGCACCGTCTTTATGCCTACGGCCTTGGCCGCAAGTATCTTCTCCTTGAGCCCGCCTATGGGAAGCACTCTTCCCCTCAGGGTGATCTCCCCCGTCATAGCCACGTCGGCCCTTGCCGGTATCCTTGTGATGGCGCTCGCCATGGCGGTGACCATCGTAACGCCGGCCGAGGGACCGTCCTTCGGAGTGGCCCCCTCCGGAATGTGGATGTGTATGTCGTGCCCCTTGAAAAATGAGGCATTGAGGCCCAGCTCGTCGCTTATGGACCGGATATATGTAAGTCCCGCCTTGGCCGACTCCTGCATGACATCGCCTATCTGTCCGGTGACTATGAGCTCGCCCTTGCCCGGAATTATGTTAACCTCAATCTCAAGCGTGACTCCGCCCACTGCCGTCCAGGCCAGACCTCTGACGATACCTATCTGATTCCTGCCGGCCCTGTCCTCGGGAAGATATTTTTCCTTTCCGAGAAAGTCCGGAAGGTTCTTTAAGCTGACATTTATCTTTATATCCGGCTTCTCATATATCTGTTTGGCCGCCTTCCTGCAGACCTTCCCTATCCTCCGCTCCAGAGAACGCACTCCCGCCTCCCTGGTATAGAGGTTTATTATTCCCCTGATGGCCGCGTCGGATATCTTTAAGTTGCCTTTCTTTAGTCCGTTCTTCTCGAACTGCTTCTTAATAAGATGTTCCTTGGCGATATGGAATTTCTCATTTTCGGTATAGCCTGAAAGCTCAATGACCTCCATCCTGTCCAAAAGCGGCGCCGGTATGGAATTCTCCGAATTTGCCGTAGCTATAAAGAGCACGTCGGACAAGTCAATGGGTATTTCCAGATAGTGATCCCTGAACTCCTTATTCTGCTCGGCATCCAGGACCTCCAGCAGCGCCGAGGAGGTGGAGCCGTTGTATTCAGGGCTCACCTTGTCTATCTCGTCCAAAAGTATCAGCGGATTCTTGACCCCGGCATGCTCCAGGCCGGAGGCAATGACCCCGGGCATGGCTCCGATATAGGTCTTCCTGTGCCCTCTGATCTCCGCCTCGTCCCTGACTCCTCCAAGGGATATGCGTATATACTTTCTCCCCATAGCCTCCGCAAGGGACTTCGCTATGGAGGTCTTTCCCGTACCCGGAGGCCCTATCAGGCAAATTATGGGCGTCTGGCCCTTCTCGGTAAGATTTCTCACCGCAAGGAATTCCAGTATCCTCTCCTTGACCTTTTCCAGCCCGTAGTGATCCCTCTCGAGGATCTCACTGGCATTTTCCAGAGAGTTATTCTCCTCCGAGGCATTGTCCCAGGGCATATTTAAAAGCGTCTCGATATGGGCCTGCTCTATCCCGCTTTCGGACGAGCCCGACGGGATATTCTTATATCTGTCTATCTCCTTGGCAATGGCCTTCTTCACCTCTTCCGAGGCATTGAGCCCCTCGAGGGTCTTCATATATTTATCGGCCTCGGTCTCAGGCGTATCCTCGCCCAGCTCAGACCTTATGAGCCTCAGCTGCTCCTCCAGCACGTATTTCCTCTGGTTTTCGTCGACCTTCTCCTCCAGCTTCTCCGCCAGCTCTCCGCGAAGCCGCATTATGCGGCATTCGTTCTCGATGGCTCCGCTCAAATACATATAGCGCTCGACCACATTCTCGATCTGCAGCACCATGAGCTTGTCTTCGAAATCCAGCGGAAGGTTTGCCGCCACAAAATCCATCAGCTCAACTATGGTCGCATTTGCCTTCATCTTGTTTACAAAGGATTTGCTGACCCGGGGATTCATGGCGAGATACTCGTGCACATCCGCGGCGAGATTCCTGCACATGGCTTCGTTCTCCTCCGGGGTATAGGTTCCCAGCTCCTTTTCAGTAAGGGATGAGACCTCCACGTTAAAGCTGTCGTTGACCTCCTTGATAGTGCTGATCTTCGCTCTGGAGATACCCTCAAAAAGGGCTCTGGCCTTGTCCTCTCCGAGCTTGACCACCTGGCGGACCCGCGCGATCATCCCGATCTCGCAGACGTTTTTATTTACGACTCCGCTTCCGTCCTCTCTTTCCTCCTCCTCCTTCTCTATCATCAAAAGAAGGGGGCTGTCGGAATCGACGGCGGACATGACAGCCGACACGGAGATCTTGCCCTCCAGCTCACTGAAGACCATCTCCCCCGGCAGCACCACTACCTTCTGCAGCAGGGCTGCCGAAGTTGCCTCTGCCGTCCTTTTCTTTCTGCGGTTAACACCCTTTTTTATATTCTTTGTCTTTGAATTGGTTTTCTTTTCCATATCCGATACAAACGGCGGTAATGCCAAAGCACACCGCCATAATTATGAGTAATATGTATTATTTTTATGTTTCAGGTGGCTTCCTTCTTTTCCAGCTCATAGTGAACCACGAGCGGCTCTCCCGCCCCTTCGACCGACGCTCTGGTAACTATTACCTCGCTTATGGTGTCGTCGGAGGGCACCTCATACATCACGTTCATCATCACTGACTCCATGATGGAACGCAGGCCCCTGGCACCGGTCTTCCTCTTAATGGCCTTATCCGCGATAGCCTCTATGGCATCGGGCTCATATGAAAGTCTTACGTCGTCGAAATCCAGAAGCTTGACATACTGCTTTGTGATGGCGTTCTTCGGCTCCGTAAGTATCCTTACCAGGGCATCCCTGTCCAGATTGTCCAGGGCCACCAGCACCGGCAGACGTCCCACCAGCTCGGGAATAAGTCCGAATTTATTCAGATCCTCAGGCAGGACGGAATGGAAGGCAGCGCCTATGTCCTCCTGGGTATGCTTTCCGACGTCCACGTTGAAGCCTATGGATTTCTTATCCAGTCTGGTCTGAATTATCTTATCCAGACCCTCGAAGGCTCCTCCGCAGATGAACAGGATGTTCGTAGTATCGATCTGTATGAGCTCCTGATGGGGATGCTTCCTGCCTCCCTGGGGCGGAACCGAAGCCAGCGTTCCCTCAAGTATCTTTAGCAGGGCCTGCTGTACGCCCTCTCCGGAAACGTCTCTGGTTATCGAAACATTCTCGCCCTTTCTGGTGATCTTGTCGATCTCGTCGATATATATGATACCGACCTGTGCCCGCTCGATATCGTAATCCGCTGCCTGTATCAGCTTTAAGAGGATGTTCTCCACATCCTCGCCCACGTAGCCCGCCTCGGTCAGCGAGGTCGCGTCCGCTATGGCAAAGGGCACATTTATTATCTTCGCCAGCGTCTGGGCCAAAAGGGTCTTTCCCGTGCCCGTAGGGCCGAGCATCAGGATGTTGCTCTTTTGCAGCTCCACATCGCTCTCGTCCGCCGACGTGATCCTCTTATAGTGATTGTAAACCGCTACGGAAAGCACCTTCTTGGCTTCATCCTGGCCAATTATGTAATCGTTCAGGAAGTCGTTTATCTCTCTGGGCTTTAACAGATTTATGTTCAGGCCCTCGGAAGGAGCAGCTACCTCCTCTTCCGCGTCTTCCTCGATTATATCCGCGCAGATTGCTATACATTCATTGCAGATATAGGCGCCATTCGGCCCCGCGATCAGCTTTTGAACCTGATCCTGAGCCTTTCCGCAAAACGAACATCTTATTCGTGTATCGGTAATCTTAGCCATTGTTTCCTTTCTGCCGCTTTTTTCCGCGGCACGCGAAGAGAAATTCCGAAGGATTTCTCTGATGCGATAATTGCATTGGAGACGCTTTAGCGGCACCAATGCGAGTTTGAAAGTCATGTATCAACATGACTTTCAAACGTTATTCCTTGTCCTTATTTTCCTCTTCAGCAGAGCTCCGGCTTACAATGACCTTGTCGACTATGCCGTACTCCCTGGCCTCTTCGGCGCTCATCCAGTTATCTCTGTCGGTATCCTTGGCTATAACCTCCAGAGGCTGGCCCGTATTTTCCGCCAGTATCCTGTTTAATTTGTCCTTGGTCTTTAAAATGTGCTCAGCCGCTATCTGGATCTCGGTAGCCTGTCCCTGCGTGCCGCCCGAGGGCTGGTGTATCATTATCTCCGCGTTGGGCAGCGCAAGCCTCTTGCCCTTCGTTCCGCCTGAAAGCAGGAACGCCCCCATGGAAGCGGCCATTCCTATGCATATGGTCGAAACATCACATTTGATGTAATTCATCGTGTCATATATAGCCATTCCCGCGGTAACTGAACCTCCGGGGCTGTCTATATAAAAATGAATATCCTTTTCCGTATCCTCCGCCTCGAGGAAAAGCATCTGCGCAACTACAAGGCCTGCCGTCTGGTCGTTGACCTCGTCGCCGAGGAAAACTATCCTCTCCTTTAAAAGCCTCGAATATATATCATATGCGCGCTCACCTCTGTTGGTGGTTTCTATGACTGTAGGGACTAACATCTTACTCCTCCTCTGCCTCTGTCTTCTTCTTTGCCGCTTTCTTCTTCTTCGGCTTCTCCTCTTCTTCCTCCGCGTCTACGCCGGGCTCGTCAGCCTTCCCGGACTTTGCGGTGGTCTTCTTCGCCGCGGTCTCCTTGGCATTGTCCACAAGGAGGTCAGCTGCCTTACGGATGGAGATATCCTTTGTCATCGTCTCCTTATCGCTGTCGTTCAGCATATCCTTAAGCTTATCGGGCTCCATTCTGTAGCGTGCCGCGGTGTCCTTGATCTCCTGCTCGATCTCCTCGTCGGTGACCTCAATATTTTCAGCCTTCGCAACAGCCTCCAGGACCAGTCTGGTCTGGATATTGCTCTTGGCACTCTCCTTCATCTGATCTATCATCGTCTCATAAGTCATGCCGGAATACTGCATGTACTGTTCAAAGGAAAGCCCCTGGCTCTGGAGATTCATCGCGTAATTCTCCACCATCTGCTCGGCCTGGGTCTCGATCATGGCATCGGGTATGTCCATGTTCGAATCGGCGATGAGGGCCTTGATAAGCTCATCCTCTTTCTTAGCCTTTGCATCGGCTTCCTTATTCTTATGAAGCCTTTCCTTAATGCTGTCCTTATATTCCTTTAAAGTGGAAAATTCAGATACATCCGATGCGAACTCGTCATCCGCCTCGGGCATGACCTTCTCTTTTATATTCTTGATATGAACCTTGAAAAGGGCAGGCTTTCCTGCCAGAGACTTCTCATGGTAATCCTCGGGGAAGGTGACGTTGACCTCCACATCCTCGTCCTTATTCTTGCCGATGAGCTGCTCCTCAAAATCTCCGATAAAGGAGTGTGACCCGATCTCCAGATCGTGGTCCTCGCCCTTTCCTCCGTCAAAGGCCTCGCCGTCGATAAAGCCTTCAAAGTCGATGGTGGCGATATCCTTATCCTGGATTCCGCGTCCCTCCACATCGTTGATACGGGAATTCTTGTCCCTCTCCCGATCCACCTCTGCCTCAACCTCTTCGTCCGAAACAGAAGTGTCGATCTTCGTAACCTTTATTCCCTTATATTTTCCGAGCTCTACCTCAGGCTTCAGAGCAACATCTGCGGTAAAGATGAAGGGTTTTCCGGCCTCCAGCTGGACAACCTCTCCCCTGGGACGCGAGACTACTTCTATCTCCTTGTTTTCGCTCACCTCTTTGGCATAGGCGTCGTTCATAAGCTCCCTTGAAGCTTCGTCCAGAAATACGTCGCTGCCGTACATCTTCTCGATCAGTTTACGGGGAGCCTTGCCCTTCCTGAAACCGGGAACTGTGATCCTGCTCTTGTTTTTCAGGTAGGCGTTATTGATGGCCTTTTCAAGCTCATCCGCTCCCGTTTCTATTGTCAGTCTCGCCATATTGTGCTCTAATTTTTCAACCTTCAAGCTCATCTTTATTTCTCTTTTTCCTCCAAATAATCTTATATATGTTATGAAGTTATTAAACACACACTTCGACAGTATATCACAAGAATATTCAAATATCCAGTAGGTTATTTTTGTTTCCGTTTCCGTCCTCGGCCTCCATCTGCTATAATTATGTCTGACAATATCTTTAAATATCCACACGACGGAGGTGCAAAATGAAAAAGGTTGCTGTATTTTTAGCTGACGGCTTTGAGGAGATCGAGGGACTCACTCCCGTGGACCTTTGCCGCAGAGCCGGAATCGAGGTTACGACCGTTTCCATAAAGCCGGACAGGAACGTAATGAGCTCCCACGGAATCCCTGTGCTGGCCGACAAGCTCTTCGAGGAGGTCGACTACGACGAGATGGATATGCTCCTGCTTCCCGGCGGCGGGGAGGGCACGAAAAATCTCGAAAGCTGCGACAAGCTGAATAAGCTCTTAAAGGAGGCCGACGAAAAGGGCAAGCTCCTTGCCGCCATCTGTGCGGCTCCCAGAGTCCTCGGAAAGCTGGGGCTCTTAAGCGGCCATAGGGCCACCTGCTTCCCCGGCAACGAGGAATTTTTGACAGGTGCCGAATGCGTTCCCGATAAAGCTGTCCGGGATGGCCGTTTTATAACCGGAAAGGGCATGGGTGCCTCGATCGAGTTCGGTCTCGAGGTGGTCAGCGCCCTCGTCGGCGAAGAGACCGCGCGGGACATCGGTCAAAAGATACAGTTTTAAAGCTCCCGCGCCGGTGCAATGGAAACGAGCGCTCTGCGCGGCTTCCGGCAGATCTCATACCATTTCATACCGGCAGCGAAAGGGGAAGGCCTTCAGCCTTCCCCCTCTGTTTTCATTGCCTTACATAAATAAACGTTTTTATAATGAAAGTCCCCTGTGACATCCTCTCCGAACCAATCGGGCGCCTCAAACCTTAACGCCTCTTCCTCTGACTCAAACTCCACCTCCGCAAGCTTCAGCGGGGCTATATCTCCC